>DASUPQ010000058.1 GCA_036280995.1 Actinomycetota bacterium
GTCACCATGCGCGAGGCCTTTGCGGTGGCCCCCGGCATCACGGCGATCCGTTCGGTGGTCCTCCGCCACGCGGGTACAGACGCCTACGGCAGGCCGAGGCTGGAGTGTCTTCTTGCTGGCCGGTTTCTGCGCTCAGCCTTCGACGGCGTGCGTTGGCGCGACGCCGACGCGAGCAGAATTGTTCAGGACACAGCGACCGAGCTGCTGGTCAACCTTCGTCGGGGCGCGGAGCTGCAACCCATCAATCTGAGCAAGGAGCCGGAGATCCAGAAGGTCATCGACCATGTCGACTTTGAGGAGCTTCTTTCCTAGATAGAGAACCGTTTGAGCCCCCCACGTGACGGTAGATCGAGGCCCGGCTGACGCCAAGGGTCTTGGCGATCGCACTGACCGTGTACTGCCCGGATCCGTACATCTCCTCGGCCACCTGCAGCTTGTGGCTGGTCATGACCGAGGGTCGGCCGCCGTGGCGGCCGCGGGCCCGAGCCGCGGCCAGTCCTGCGGCCGTGCGTTCGCGGATTAGGTCGCGTTCGAACTCGGCCAGGGCGGCGAAGACATGGAAGACGAGCTTGCCGCCGGGGGTGGTGGTGTCGATCGCCTCCTGGAGGCTGCGGAACCCGATGCCGCGGTCGGCGAGACCGGTGATTGTGTCGACCAGGTGCCGGAGAGAGCGGCCGAGGCGGTCCAGCTTCCAGACGACCAGGGTGTCGCCGGGGCGCAGCTGGTCCAGGAGCTGCTCGAGGACGGGGCGGTCGGTACGAGCGCCGCTGGCGGTCTCAGTGAACACCCGGTAGCAGCCGGCGTGTTCTAGAGCATCAACCTGGAGTTGAGGTTGCTGGTCGGTGGTGGAGACGCGGGCATAGCCGAGCAGGTGTCCCATGCCGGGAACCGTCGCAGAATCCTGTGACAGCGGTGGTTGCGCGACGTTGATTTCGGACACGAGTTCTGGACGCGCCGAGGGCCCATGGTCAGCAGGCCGCGGTGGCTGTCGCAAAAAGGTCCGGTTCTGCGACAAGCAGCTCCGCTACAGGAAGCTGACTGCTCTCCGGTTCGATTGTGCTTCGGCTACCGCTTGGCCTTGGCCTTGATGATTGCCCGGATGGTGAGCAGGGCGACGATGGCGACCACTTGGCCGCCGAGGACGATCCGGTTGACATCCACCGCGGGTCGCCAGCTCAGCTCGCCCTCGCGGATGATGAACGCTCCAACCGGGCGGGCGGTGATGGCAAAGCCGCTGCCCGATCCCTTGCCTTGGCTCTGGGGATCTTCGCCGCTTCCGCCTCCCGCACCGCCCTGGACTCTGGCCGCGGGAATGATGGTCACGCCGTCCTTCTCGTACGGCTCACCGAACACCCGCTTGACGGTGAGTGTGTCCCGCGCCTGGGCGATGACGTCTTGGACCTCCATGGTCTCCTCCCTCGCTCGGTGTCATCCTCCATCCTGCCCGGCTGGTCGCGCGGGGGCCTGTCCATCCGCAAGCTTGTCGGCCTCTCGTCACGGGTTCGGACGACAGAGCGACGCTCCATCCCCCTTCAGGCTGCAGCGAGCTGGTTGGTCCTGGGTGGGCCGGAGGGCATAGCGTTCACCCCCATGGAGAAGGTGGTTCGCCGCCATCGGGTGATGCTGGTAGTGGTCAGCGTGCTGGCCCTGGTCGTCGTCGCTGGTGCGGCGGCGCTCTGGCCCCGCGGGGAGGTCGACAGGCCGGCCGGGGCGGGGCAGCAGGATGCGACCCGGGTGGTGCCGGCGACGCTGACCGGGGTGCAGGAGGTCCGCTGTGAGCAGGCCGACCCGGCTGCCGCCCAGGCGACCTGCGTCAAGGTGCAGGCCGAGCTGGCCGGTGGCCGGCGGGTCAGCTTTGAGACCACCGATCCGACCGGCGATACCCTCCGGGTTGGCCAGCGGGTCAAGCTGGCCGAGGTGGAACAGGAAGGAGGCCAGGCGAGCTACTACATCCAGGACCTGGAACGCACCCGGCCCATGGTGGTGCTGGTGGCGCTGTTCGTGCTGGCGGTGGTCGCCTTCGGTGGCTGGCAGGGGGTCCGGTCGCTGCTCGGGCTGGTCGTGTCGTTGGCGATCATCATCGGGTTCATCGTCCCGGCCATCCTGGGTGGCCACAACCCGGTGCCGGTGGCGCTGGTCGGGGCCATGGCGATCATGCTGGTCTCGCTGTATCTGTCCCATGGTGTCAGCCGCAAGACGACAGCCGCGGTGGTCGGCACCGCCCTCGCGCTGGGCTTGACCGCGGTCCTGACCGCCGGGTTCGTGGCCGCGACCGCCCTCACCGGGCTGGCCAGCGAGGATGCGCAGAAGGCCAGCTTCCAGGTCGGCGGCCTGTCGCTGCGTGGCCTGTTGCTGGCCGCAATCATCATCGGCGGCCTGGGCGTCCTGGACGACGTCACCGTCTCCCAGGCCTCACTGGTGTTCGAGCTGCGGCGCGCCAACCCATCGGCCAGCTTCGGCCAGCTGGTCCAGGGCGCCCTGGCAGTTGGCCGCGACCACATCGCCGCCACCGTGAACACGTTGTTTCTGGCCTATGCGGGGGCGTCGCTGCCGTTGCTGGTGCTGTTCAGCACCGGCGGCGCCGGCTTTGGCGAGGTGGCCACGGCCGAGGTGGCGGCGGTCGAGGTGGTGCGGACCCTGTGCGGCTCGGTCGGGCTGATCGCGGCGGTCCCGCTGACCACCATGCTCGCGGCCGCGCTGGCCGCCCCACAGGCCGAGGCCACCGATCAGCTGGCCCACCACAGCCCGGCCGCAGCCCGCATGCCCTATTCACCACGCCGCGGCCTGGCCTCGGACCAGTCCGTGTTGTGCTTCGAGCAGGTGCTCGCGCTCCATCAGCCGGTGCTGTCGCATGCGGCCGTGGGGACCAGCGGCTGGCCGCCGCTGGAGGAGCTACCCACCGATGCCCGCCAGGCGGTGCTGGAGGTGCAGCAGCAGGCGGCAACCAGCCGTGACCGTGGTGGGTCCTGGTATCGCAAGGCCTTCACCGTGGGCCGGGCCGCCCTCGACCTCCACGACCCCGGGCAGCTTGACTTGCTGCGACGCTGTGGCCCGTTCTCCACCGACGCCCGCGTCTGGGTCGAGGATGATCCGATGCCGGTCATCGAGAGCACCGAGACCCTGGACGGTGCACCGCGTTTCACCTATCGCCTGGACCCCGTGGAGCTGGAGCGCCTACGCGCTGCGCTCGACCGGGCCGGCCTGGCCGGCGCCAGCCTGGTGCCGCGCCGCTCCCGGGCCCACGTCGGCCACTGAGGCGGTCAGCCGGTGAACTGGACCGAGTACTCGTACGGGGGCCGGGGCGGGGCGATCGGGCGCACCAGGTCGGCCTGGAGCACCGGTGGGGGTGGGGTCGGGTCGTCGACGGCGGCCGGGCGGGGCAGCCAGGTTCCCTCGACCTCCAGCCACTGGTCCCGGGCCCGGGGGGCCGGGTCGCCATGGACGACTGCCTGGAGGGCTTCGGCGTCGGCGGCGCAGCAGAAGATGACAAAGCGGGTCAGCCGGTAGCCGTCGGCGTCCTCGGCGGGGGCGACGAACCCTGTCAGCCGTACCCGCACCCCGGTCAGCGACTGGCCGGGGTCGCGGACCGCGCGGGTGATGAACTCGGCCATCGGCATCGGGACCGCGCCCCGAACCGGGGCGGCCAACGGTGGGTACTGGTCGTCGTCGCCACCTGGGACCACCGACCGGCCCGAGACCGCGTAGGACCCGAGCGCGGTCGGCTGGACGAGCAGCACCACCAGCACCGGCACCAGCAACAGCCAACCGACCCGGGCCGTGTGCTGGTGGCCGCCGGAGCCGTGCGCGGGACCGGCCGCCTGCTGGCCGAGGAGGCCGACCGGCGGCAGCAGCCCCAGCAGCCCCACGATCACCCCACTCGCCAGCAGGTAGGGAGCCAGCCCGGGCCGGACGTAGTTGAGCACCTCCCCGCTCCACCACAGCCAGATGGCCGTCGCGCCCAGGACCACCAGCAGCACGCTGCGGGTCTGCTCATCGGTCATCGCAACACCACCTGGCCAACAACCAGCGCGCAGGCGACGGCAACCCCGAAGGTGAGGGGGGCGAAGCGGGCCGCGAACCGGCGGCCGAACACCCCCGACTGCATCGCGATCAGCTTCACGTCCACGGCCGGGCCCACGACCAGGAAGACCAGCCGTGCCGTGAGCGAGAACTCGCGCAGGCTGGCCGCCACGAACGCATCCGCCTCCGAGCAGATGGCCAGCAGCACCGCCAGCCCGCCCATCACCAGCACCGACAGCGCCGGATGGTCAGCCACCGCCAGCAGCAGCGACCGCGGCACCAGCACCTGCAGCGTCGCCGCCGCAGCCGCGCCCACCACCAGCCAGCCTCCGGCATCCCACAGGTCATGGCGGGCGGCCGAGCTGAAGGCCGGCCAGCGAGGGTCGCTGGCGCCCGCGACCCGGCTGCGGACCCGCTCCACCCAGGCGTCACCGCCCACCCGCCACCAGACCAGACCGACCGCGATGGAGGTCAACAGCGAGCCCAGGAACCGGGCCAGCACCATCTGCGGCTGCCCGGGGAAGGCCACCGCCGTCGCCACCAGGACGATGGGGTTCACCGCCGGGGCGGCCAGCATGAACGCCACCGCGGCGGCCGGCTGCACGCCCCGGGCGGCGAGGCGACCGGCGACCGGCACCGAGGCGCACTCACACCCCGGCAGGGCCGTCCCCGCCAGGGCCGCGCTGGGCACGGCCAGCAGCGCCGACCGCGGCAGCAGCCGCTCCAGCACCGCCGGCGACACCAGCGCCGTGATGGCCCCGCTCACCAGAACCCCGAGCACCAGGAACGGCAGGGCCTGC
>DASUPQ010000059.1 GCA_036280995.1 Actinomycetota bacterium
GATGGCGGCCAGCAGCAGGTAGATCAGCGGGTCGGCGAACTGGGCGAGCAGCTTGCGCCAGGTCGGCACCTGGGCGGCGGCCTCCAGGCGGTTGGGGCCGGCGCGGGCCAGGCGTTCGGCGGCCTCCGTCGAGCTGAGGCCCGAGGCCGGGTCGCTGCCCAGCGACCTGGCCACCTCGGCCGCGTCCGCCAGCGACGGGTCGGCCGGCGGGGCGGCCGCCGGCGGCCCCGCCCCCAGCGAGGAGGAAGCGGCCGGCCGGTTCATCGCCCTCCGCGGCCGTAGAGGCAGCCTCCGGCGCCTGCACGCCACATGTTCGTCTCCCTTGCCCGTGGGCGCATGGTGGCGCTTCGACCTTACTTGCGGAAGGGTGCATCGGTGAAGGCGGCCGGAAACAGGCCGCCCGGGACCGGAGCCGGGGATGACGGCCGGGTGAATACGGACCCCTTCGATGGTCATACTCAGGGCGGGAGGAAGGGAGTCCGTCGCTAGGATCACGGGTGTTGCCATGGCCGATATCGCCGAAGTCGACCTGACGGCCGGCCGGGGTCCGCTGGACCCCGAGGAGCTTGATCGCATCGACGCCTGGTGGCGGGCCGCCAACTACCTGTCCGTGGGCCAGATCTACCTGCTCGACAACCCGCTGCTGCGCGAGCCGCTGCGCCCCGAGCACGTCAAGCCACGCCTGCTGGGCCACTGGGGCACGACCCCCGGGCTGAACTTTGTCTACGTGCACATGAACCGGGTCATCAAGCGGGAGGACCTGGACGCCATCTACGTGACCGGGCCCGGCCACGGTGGCCCGGGGCTGGTGGCGAACGTCTACCTGGAGGGCACCTACAGCGAGGTCTACCCGCACATCGGTCAGAACGAGGAGGGGCTGCGGCGGCTGTTCCGCCAGTTCTCCTTCCCGGGCGGCGTCCCCAGCCACGTGGCGCCTGAGACGCCCGGGTCGATCAACGAGGGCGGCGAGCTCGGCTACTCCCTGGTGCACGCCTACGGCGCCGCCTTCGACCACCCCGACCTGTTCGTCTGCTGCGTGGTCGGCGACGGGGAGGCCGAGACGGGCCCGCTGGCGGCCAGCTGGCACTCGAACAAGTTCCTCAACCCGATCAGCGACGGTGCCGTCCTCCCGATCCTGCACCTGAACGGCTACAAGATCGCCAACCCCACGATCCTGGCCCGTATCCCCGAGGCCGAGCTGCGGGCGCTGCTGGAGGGCTACGGCTACGCGCCGCGCTTCGTGAGCGGGTCCGAGCCGGAGGACATGCACCAGCGGATGGCGGCGACGCTGGACGAGGTCGTGACCGAGATCCACGAGATCCAGCGTCACGCCCGCGCCGAGGACGACCCCACCCGGCCCCGCTGGCCGATGATCGTCCTGCGCACCCCCAAGGGCTGGACCGGCCCGGAGGAGGTCGACGGCCAGCAGGTCGAGGGGACCTTCCGGTCCCACCAGGTGCCGCTGGCCGGCCTGGCCGAGCGGCCCGACCACCTGGCCGCCCTGGAGGACTGGTTGCGCTCCTACCGGCCGGAGGAGCTGTTCGACGAGACCGGAGCCTTCCGGGCCGAGCTGGCCACCCTCGCGCCGACCGGTGAGCGGCGCATGGGGGCCAACCCGGTCGCGAACGGCGGCCGCCTGCTGCGCCAGCTCGAGCTGCCCGACTTCCGCGCCTACGCTGTCGACGTGCCCGAGCCCGGCGCGGCCACGGCCGAGGCCACCCGCGTCCTGGGCGGCTACCTGCGCGACGTGATCGCTGCCAACCCGACCACCTTCCGCCTGATGGGCCCCGACGAGACCAGCTCCAACCGCCTCAACGCGGTGTTCGAGGTCACCGACCGGACCTGGGTCGCCGAGCCGGGGCCGGGCGACGAGGACCTGTCCCCGGACGGGCGGGTGATGGAGGTCCTCTCCGAGCACCTGTGCCAGGGCTGGCTGGAGGGCTACACCCTGACCGGCCGCCATGGGCTGTTCAACTGCTACGAGGCGTTCATCCACATCGTCGACTCGATGTTCAACCAGCACGCCAAGTGGCTGGAGACGACCAACCGCATTCCCTGGCGCCGGCCCATCCCCTCGCTCACCTACCTGCTCTCCTCCCACGTCTGGCGCCAGGACCACAACGGCTTCTCCCACCAGGACCCGGGCTTCCTCGACCTGGTGGTCAACAAGCAGGCCGGGGTCATCCGGGTCTACCTGCCCCCCGACGCCAACTGCCTGCTCTCGGTGGCTGACCACTGCCTGGGCAGCCGCCAGTACGTCAACGTGATCGTCATCGGCAAGCAACCGGCCCTCCAGTACCTGTCGATGGAGGAGGCGGCCCTGCACTGCGCGCGCGGCCTCGGCATCTGGGAGTGGGCCAGCAACGACCACGGCGACCCCGACGTGGTGCTGGCCTGCGCCGGCGACATCCCCACCCTGGAGACGCTGGCGGCGGCCGCCCTGCTGCGCGAGCACCTGCCCGAGCTGCGGGTGCGGGTGATCAACGTGGTCGACCTGATGCGCCTCCAGCCCGTCTCCGAGCACCCCCACGGGCTCCCCGACCCGGAGTTCGACGCCCTCTTCACCACCGACCGGCCGGTGATCTTCGCCTACCACGGCTACCCGTCGCTGATCCACCGCCTCACCTACCGGCGCACCAACCACGCCGGCCTGCACGTCCGCGGCTACAAGGAGGAGGGCACCACCACCACCCCGTTCGACATGGTCATGCGCAACGACCTGGACCGCTTCCACCTGGTCATGGACGTGATCGACCGGGTCCCGGGCCTGGCCCAGCGGGCCGCGGCGCTACGCCAGCACATGACCGACGAGCGCCTGCGCGCCCGCGCCTGGACCCGGCAGGTCGGCGACGACGCCCCCGACGTCCGCGACTGGGTATGGCCCGGCGCTCCCCCACCGGCCCAGGCCACCACCGACACCCAACGAGGGCTGCCCGCCTAGGTCAGGTGTCGCGGCCCGCCGGCGACCGTGCCAGCAGCGTCAGGGCTCCCGAATGGATGCGGGACTGGGCGGGGCCGCCAGTGGTCGAACCCGGGTGCGCAGTTCGGTCAGGAACCGCTGTGGCTGGGTGAACGCCGCGAAGTGCCCGGCGTCGGGGATCAGCGCCAGCTCCTTGGTCGGCGCCTCGACCTCCTCGAAGTACCCGGTGGCCAAGGACGTCACGGTGACGACATCGCGCTCGCCCTGGAACAGGAAGAACGGGACCTCGAAGCGGGGGTCCAGCCGGCGGGCGTCGTAGGCCTTGAGCTCGGTGAACATCTCCGCGGTCGACCATTGGAACCCTGCGAACAGGGTGTACAGCTCCCGCAGGGTGTAGAGCGGGGACGACAGCGCCAGCGGGAACAGCAGCTTGCGGTCCAGGTTGGGCGTGGGCACATTCGTCCTGAACGCCCAGGCCATGTTGGTGTTCCAGGCCCCCAGGTCCCAGCGGGCCGGGTCGCCGCCGATCGCCTCCAGCGCGGCCACGCCCTTGGCATTGCCCGCCGACCGCAGCCGCTCCAGGGTCA
>DASUPQ010000060.1 GCA_036280995.1 Actinomycetota bacterium
GTGAACCTCCTGTCTGGGTGTGGCCCGCGTCGGGGGGGCCATTGCCGCGTCGCATGTGCCCCTACGCTGGGCGCACCTCCCACCATGTCGGCCTCGGGGGTATGCAGAGACGCGCAAGACCGGCAAGCCATTTGCGCCCGAATCGTACCCTCAGCGCCAGATCGCCATCATAAGAATTTTCTCAGACCAGCGGCCACGGGTAGTCCCGGCCACCCCGGGGCGCCGGCAGCCGGCCGGCCCTGGCCAGCGCCCTGGCCCGGCGGGCCAGGGCGGCCACCTCGTCCGGGTCCAGCAGTCCGTCCAGACCGGCCGCGAGCGCCCCGCCGGCCGCCGCGGCGGCCAGCGCCTCCAGGTCGGCCACGACCGGCGCCTCCAGCGGCTCGCCGGCCAGGTCCCAGAGCACGGTCCGCAGCTTGGCCTGGACGTGGAAGCAGAGGCCGTGGTCGATCGCCCAGACGTGGCCGTCCTGGCCGGCCAGGCAGTGGCCGGCCTTGCGGTCGGCGTTGTTGGTGACCACGTCGAAGGCGGCGATCCGGGGCAGGGCCGCGTTGCCGTCGGCCAGCAGCTCGAACGCGGTGACCTCGGGGTCGGCGTCGACGTAGAGCTGGACCGAGCCGACGCCGAGGGGGCCGTCGCGGGCCAGGGTGGGCGGGACTAGCCGCCAGCCGAGCTGCTCGGAGACGAGGTAGGCGGCGACCTCCCGCCGGTACAGGGTGCCGGTGGGGAAGTCCCAGAGCGGCCGCTCCCCCCGGGCCGGCTTGTACACGGCCAGCCCCTCCAGCTCGCCGTGGCGCACCTTGGCCAGCAGGGTCGCGTTGGAGGCCCAGGGGATCCGCCCCAGCAGCTCCAGCTCGCCCTCGGCCAGGAAGGCGCGGGCGCGCTCCTCGGAGACCACCGCACGGTCGTGCCGGTCGTGGTTGGGGGCGCCGGTGCTCACGTCGCGCTGGGGCGGTGGCCGTTCTGGGCCGGGCAGATGTGGCCGGTGGGGTCGAGCGGGTTGCCGCAGAGCGGGCAGGGCGGGCGGCCGCGGGCGACCACCCGGGAGCCGTGGCGGGCCAGGACCCGGAGCTGGGGCCGGGTCACGAACAGCCGCACCTCGAGCGGGTCGGGAAGCTCGACCGGGTCCTCCTCCTCACCGGCCTGGAGCTCGGTGGCCACGACCACCACCCGGTCCCGCTCGGCGTCGTAGCTGAGCGACAGCTGCCCGACCCGGAACTCCGGCTCCAGCGGCGGGCTCAGGGCGAGCTCGCCGGCCTCGGCCGCCGCCACCTCGCCCGGGTCCTCGGGCCGGTCGGCGGCCAGCTCGGGCAGCCAGGTCTGGAGGCTCTCGGCCAGCCGCCGCACCTGCTCCTTCTCCACCAGCAGGGTCACCTGGTCGGCCCCGGAGGCGGCCTGGAGGTAGAAGGTGCGCTGGCCGGGCTCGCCGACCGCGTCGGCGGTCAGCCGGGTGACCGGGTCGAGGTCACGGCTCGGCACGGGCCGCCTCCCCCCGCCGGTGCCGCCGCTCCTTCTTCTTGGGCGGGACCAGGTCACCGCTGCCACCGACGTCGTTCAGCCGCACCAGGGCGGGCGCCGGCCCGAACCCGATCGCGGTCACGCTCGCCGGGCTGACCACCACCCGCTGGAACAGGTCCAGGTGCATCCCCAGGTAGTGGCAGACGAGCGCCTTGATCACGTCGGCGTGGCTGCACAGGGCGACCGTCTGGGACGGATGGGCCTCCCGCAGCCGCTCAACGGCCAGCACCGCCCGGGCCTGCATCTCGAAGATCGACTCCCCCTCGGGGAACCGCGCCGCCGACGGGGTCGCCTGCACCACCTTCCAGAGCGGCTCTCTGGCCAGCTCCTTGAGCGTCCGCCCGGTCCAGTCCCCGTAGCGGACCTCGCCCACGTCGTCCAGGGTGGTGACCTTCAGCCCCTTGGCGTCGGCCACCACCGCCGCCGTCTCCTGGCACCGCTCCAGCGGGCTCGCGTAGACCGCGTCCAGCGGCACCGGCCCCAGCCGCCCGGCCAGCCCCTCGGCCTGCTCCCGCCCCGCCTCCGACAGGTGCACCCCGGGCGTCCACCCCGACAGCCGCGCCCCGGTGTGCTCGGTCACCGCGTGTCGCAACAGCAGCAGAAGTCGCATCCCGCCATTCTACGGAGCACCCGGGCCGGCGCCCGGTCGGCGGGGAAGTGGTCCTTGACGTCTCGCCAGAAGGGTCGGCGACCGGGCCGCCGCTCAGGCGGCCCGGTCGGTCCGGGGGAACTGGACGGTGCCGGGGAGGGGGTCGGGGGCGACCCGGCTCAGGTCGGCGGTGGGCTGGACGAAGCGGGCGGGACGCCACCGGGGGATCGAGGGGCGGCCCAGGCGGAACCGGGCGGCGGCGGCGCGCAGGCCTTCGGACCGCTCGATCGCCAGCTGACCCATCAGGTCCGGGTGGGCGGTGGGGAACATGGGCTGCTCCTTGGGCTCGACGGTCGTGTTCTGTCGAGTCCATGATCCGTTCCTGAGGTAGGGTGGCCGCATCGGCCAACCGCCCTATCTCACCGGCCCAGGCTGCCTATATTGGCTGCTCAGGACGGCAAAGGGGGCCTAGATGGCGGCAGCCGCGGTGCTCGCCGGCGGGGCCAGCCGGCGGATGGGCCGCGACAAGGCGACCATGGCCGTCGGCGGGGTCGAGCTGGCCGCCCGCGTCCTGGCCGCGGCCGCCCAGGTCGCCGACCCGGTGGTGCTGGTCGCCCCCGAGGGCCATCCCGCCCGGCGGCTGGCCGCCCGCGCCGTGACCGACCCGGGGCAGGGGCCGTTGGCCGCGCTGGCCGCCGCCCTCGCCGCCCTCGACGCCGGCCATGTCCTGGTCCTGGCCGGCGACCATCCGGGGCTGCGGACCGAGCTGCTCGCCCACCTGGTCGCCCTGGCCGCCGGGGGCGAGGCGGTCGCCTGCCGGCGCGGCCCCCGCCTCGAGCCCCTGGTCGCGGTGTACCAGCGGGCCCCGGCGCTGGCCGCCGCCCGGGCCCGGCTGGCCGCCCCGGCCGGCGACCGCTCGCTCCTCGGCCTGCTGGCCGGCCTGCGCACGGTGGTCGTGGAGGAGCCGCGGTGGCGTCCCCTCGACCCGGACGGCCGCTCCTTCGTCGACCTCGACGACCCGGCCGACCTGGCGGCCTGGGACGCGGGCGCGCGCTAGGGTGCAGCCGGACGACACCACCCCAAACCGGAGGACATGCCATGGACACCGACAGCGAGCTCGAGGCGTTCCTGGAGCGCGTCCGCTCCCTGCTCGGCCCGAACCCGCCCGCGGTCGGCCCCGGCGAGGTCGAGGCCATCCTCGAGCTGGCCCGGGTGGCCGCCCACACCGCCGAGCGCCGGGCCGCCCCGGTGACCACCTACCTGGCCGGGCTCGTCCTGGCCGGGGCCGCCCCCGAGGCCCGCGAGGCGTTCCTGGACGACCTGGTGGTCAAGCTGGAGGTCGCCCGCTAGCCTCGGCCGGCCCGAGCCGCACCGGGTTGGTGAGCGCCACCATGGCCTCCGGGTGGGCGGCCGACCGGACCTCGGCCCGGACCCAGCCGGTGGCGGCCGCGGTGGTCGTCCACCGCAGCGTCTCGTCGTCGCCGGCCAGGCGGGCCTCCAGCACCGTTCCGGCGCCGCTGCGGAGCCGGGCCAGGCCGCCCGCCGCCCCCTCGACCCGCAGCCGGACCACGACCTCCTGGCCGGGGAGCACGTCCAGGCGCCCGCCGATCCCGGCCACCCGGCCGGCCCCGGCCGCCTCCAGCTCCAGGTCGACCGCGGCCGAGGCGGCCATCCAGCACCGGCCCGCGGCCAGCGCCGACAGCAGCGAGCGCCGGTCCAGCGCGTCGGCCAGGACCACGGTGTGGGGGTGGCCGACCCGGTCGGCGGGGCCGTGGGCGTCGCTGCCGGCCACCGCCGGCAGGAGGCGGCCGCCGCCGCCCCTGGCCAGCAGCCCGTCCCAGATGCCCAGGGCGGCCTCGTCGTCGGGCGTCCAGGGGCCGTTCCAGACCTCGACGGCGTCCAGGCCCTCGTAGCCGAAGCGCCAGGCGCAGCCGGGGAACGGGCAGAACGGGTGGGCGGCCACGGCCAGCCCGCCCCGGGCGTGCAGCTTGTCCAGGAGCCCGCCGAGGAGGCCGTCGGCGGCCCGGTGGCGCCAGTCGACGAGCGCGCCGGGGGCCAGGCCCAGGGCCAGCCAGTGCCCGTCGCGGGTGGTGACCTCCTGGCCGTCGAGGACGAGGAGGTCGGGGCCGGCGTGGGCGCCCCAGCCGAGGCTGGCGCTTGGCGTGTTGTGCTCGGTGGAGGCGACGAAGTCGAGCCCGGCCGCGCGGGCCTCGGCGGCCAGCTCGGCCGGGGTGCGCTGGCCGTCGGAGTGGACGGTGTGGCTGTGCAGGTCGCCCCGGTACCAGGCGCGGCCCCGGCCGGCGGCCCGCTCGGGCGCCGGGTCGGGGACGAAGGCCGGTCCCGGCGGCCCGGCGGCCAGCGACACCTCGACCTCCCAGGCCAGCCCCTGGGGGGCGACGGTGTAGGGGCCGAGCACGACCTGCCAGGTGCCCGGGTTGACCGGCCCCGGCAGGTAGCCCGGGGTCGCCCCCGACCCGCTGACCGCGAAGCCGTCCCGGGCCCCGCCCGACCACCCTCGGAAGCCCTCCGGGCCCACGCCCCGCTCGTCGAACAGGCCGAGGTCGAGGACGTTGCCGGGCACCCCGGGCGGGGTCGGCGGCCGGTCGTAGCGGTAGCGGACGGCCAGCTCGCCCACCCCCGGCGGCACCTCGACCGGCAGGTAGACCCAGTCGGGCCCGCCGGGACGGATGACGCCCCGGAGGCGGCGCTCCGCCGGGAGCCGGGCCACTCCTCAGGCGACCCCGAGGCGGGCGCGGATCTCGGCCTGGATCTCGTCCACGGGGCGGCTGGCGTCGACCTCGAGCACGACCTCCTTGGCCCGGAACAGCTCCAGCACCGGCCGGGTCTTCTCGTGGTAGTCGCGCAGTCGCGCCCGGACCGCCTCGGCGGTGTCGTCGGCCCTGGCCACCAGCTGGCCGCCGCAGACGTCGCACACGTCGGGGACGGCCGGGCGGTGGGACATGAGGTTGTAGTCGAGCCCGCAGCTCGAGCAGAGGCGGCGGCTGAGGATCCGCCGCTCGACCAGGTCGTCGGGGAGGTCGAGCAGGATCACGGCGTCGATGTCGTAGCTCTCCAGGAAGAACCGGGCCTGGGGCTGGTTGCGGGGGAAGCCGTCGACGATGAAGCCGTAGTTCCAGTCGTGCTCGTCCAGCCGCCGGCGCACCACCCGCTCGACCAGGTCGTCGTCGACCAGCTCGCCGGCGGTGACGATGCGCCGGACCTGCGCGCCCAGCTTGGTGTGGTGCTCGACGTTCCAGCGGAAGATGTCGCCGACGCTGATGTGCTCAAGGTCGAGCTCGTCGGCCAGGAGCTTGGCCTGCGTCCCCTTGCCGCTGCCCTGCACGCCCATGACGATGTACTTGCGCATCCGCTCACCCCGGCAGGGACGCTATCAGGTGCGGACGCCGGAGGCATCAGGCCAGCGACCAGCGCAGCTCCCAGGCGACCTCGGGCTCGCCCTGCCGGGCCACGTAGCCGCCCTCGCCCTGGAGGCCGGCCAGGTCGCCGGTGCCCGACCCCTCGACCACCGTCCAGGTGGTGGTGGCCGCGCCGTCGGTGAACCCGCCGCCGAGCCGGAGCACGAAGCTGCCCGGGCGGCCGTCCAGCGACCCGACGAACCGCTCGTAGCCGGCGTAGCTGGCATCGGCCTGGTCGTAGGCCATCAGCAGCCCGGACGTGCCCTCGCCCTCCAGGTCGCCGGTGTAGGTGGTGGTCACGCGGGCGTGGGTGAGCTTGGGGGCCTCGTCGAGCTCGGCCCACGGCTGCTCGTCCCAGGCCTTGATCGTGAAGGTCCCGGTGGCCGTGCCGGATGTCGTGGTCATGGTCTCGATCACCTCCGCGTCCAGTGTCGGCCCGCCGGAGCTGGGAAGGCTTGTAGAAACGCGACGGCCGATCGTCTGGGGAGGTCGAGGGGATGCGGCAGGTCGAGGCGGCGCCACGGGGCGTGCTCGACCCGGGCGCCGGGGCCCGGCGCTTCGAGGTCGGGCGCTCCCGCCCCTGCCCGGACCTGGTTGAGCTGGTCGAGCACTTCTGGACGGTGCGCTGGGACCTCCGGGGCCGCGACCCCCACATCCAGCACACCCTTCCCCACCCGTCGGTGCACCTGGTCGCCGAGCCGGGCCGCTCGGGGGTCATGGGCGTGCTCACCGGGCGCTTCACCCGCGAGCTGGCGGGCGCGGGCCGCGCCTTCGGGATCCGGTTCCGGCCGGCCGGCTTCCACCCGTTCCTTGGCGGCCCCGTCGCGTCCCTCACCGACCGCCGGGTCGCCGTCGCCGCCGTGTTCGGGCCCGACGGCGACCGGCTGGTCGGCGACCTGCTGGCCGCCGCCGGCGAGCCCGAGCTGGCCGCCACCGCCGAGGCGTTCCTCCTCGACCGGCTGCCCGCCCCGGACCCGAACGTTGCCCTGGTCAACCGCGCCGTCGACCTGATCATGGCCGACCAGGACCTGACCCGGGTCGGGGACGCGGCCGGGCGGGCCGGCGTCGGCATCCGCCGGCTCCAGCGGCTGTTCGCCACCTACGTCGGCGTCACCCCCAAGTGGGTCATCCGGCGCTCCCGCCTCCACGAGGCGGTCGAGCGCCTCGACCGGGGCGACCACGTGGACCTGGGGTTCCTGGCCCGCGACCTCGGCTACTTCGACCAGGCCCATTTCGCCAGGGACTTCCGCGCCGCCGTCGGCCGCCCGCCCGCCGCCTACGCCCGCGGGTCGGCCAGCCCCGGCTGAGCCCGGCTACCCGGCGGTCCAGCCGGCGTCGGCGGTGACGATGGCGCCGTTGACGTTGGAGGCCTCGTCGGAGGCGAGCCAGGAGGCCAGGGCCGCGATCTCGTCGGGGTCGGCCGCCTTCTCGGCCAGGGCCAGGCTCTTGCCCAGGCGCTCGAAGGCGAACTGGCTGCGGGGCACCGCCGTGGTGCCGATGTTGGTCTGGACCCCGCCGGGGCAGATCGCGTTGCAGCGGATGCCGTCGGCCCGGTAGGTCCAGGCGATCGAACGGGTCATCCCGACCAGCGCATGCTTGGAGGTCGTGTAGGCGATCCCGGCCCCGCCGCCGCGGAGCCCGGCGACCGAGGCCACGTTGACGATCGCGCCCGCGCCCCGCTCCAGCATGCCCGGCAGGACCTTGCGGCAGAGCATCATCGGCCCGTTGACGTTGACCGCCATCACCCGGTTCCAGGTCTCGTCGTCGACCTCGTGCGCCGGGAGGAACCAGTCCATGATCCCGGCCACGTTGGCGAGCAGGTCGACCCGGCCGTGGCGCCCGACCGCGTCGTCGACCAGCCGGTCGACCTGGTCCTGGCTGGTGACGTCGGTCATGACCACGGTGGCGTCGTTCCCGCCCTCCCGGACCGCGCCCAGCGTCTCCTCCAGCCCGGCCTGGTTGACGTCGCACCCGACCACGGCCGCGCCCTCCGCGGCCAGCCGCGCCGCCACCGCCCGCCCGATCCCGGACCCGGCCCCGGTGACGACCGCCACCCGTCCCTGGTGCCGTTGGTTGTCCATGCCCGCCTCCCGCGTTCTTGGTCCCGAGGTGGTGGCCCGCGTGTCCACCTCCCGCCAGGCCAGCACACGAAGCGGATCTTCCGACCGGGCCGGGGGGCACGGCAACCGCGAACACGGTCGTCTGCTCGTACGTAACTCGGCCGACGGGCGCGGCCGGCAGCAGCAGCAGGCCGCGCACGATCGGGTTGCTCGACGGCCGCCCATTCGTCGCCTTACCGTCCAACGGTCGCCAATGCCCGAAATCGAGCATCTCGCGGTGGTGGTCAGGCCAGGACCTCGAAGTGGCCCAGGGCGTCGGCGAGCAGGAAGAACCCGACCAGGCCGAGGAGCCACAGCAACCCCTCCCTGGCGCCCCCGCCGAGGTGGTCGCGCAGCCGCTCCAGCAGCCGGTCGGCCTGGTCCCCGAGGGCCAGGTGCGCGGCCAGCAGGGCCAGCGGGGGGAGCACGAAGATCAGGTTGTAGAGCAGCAGCAGCGGCAGCCATTCGGCAACGGCCAGCTCGGCGCGGGTGATCGCCCCCACCGCGCCCAGGTAGGGGAGGGCGGTGGGCAGCTCGAGGGCGGTGACGGCCACCCCGAGGGCGAACACCGCCGCGGGTCGCCCGGCCGCGGGCAGCCGCCGGGGCCGGGCCGGGCCGCGCTCGCGCCGCCGGCCGGGGGCGGCCACGGCGTAGGCCAGCATGGCCGCCCCGAGCACGCCCTGGGCCAGGTAGGCGGCGTCGCTCTCGAGCACCGCCTGCGGCGTGAGCCCCAGGCCGAGGGTGAGGGCCAGGCCGATGGCCAGGTAGCTGACCAGCACCGCGACCACGTACACGGCGACCAGCGGCCGGGCGGGCCGGCCACGGAGCAGGAGCGCGATCGTGGCCAGCAGGGCCGACGGGTTGATGCTGTCGACCACCGCCAGGCCGACGATCGCGGGGAGCAGCTCCATCGGTGGCTAGCGCCGGACCGCCCGCCAGACGGCGGTGACGACGGCCGCGACCAGGGCCATGGCCCCCACCCCGAGAACGACCTCGACCCAGGTCGCCAGGTCATCGGGCTGGAGCCACTGCATGCGGACCTGGTTGGTGACGACGATCGCGATGACGTAGAGCCACCAGGGCGCCCAACGGGCCGGGCGCTGCGCTCGTGCCTGCATGGTCTCGCACCTCCTCGATCTAGCACAGTTGTGCGATAACCACATGGTAGCACGGTTGTGCTATAAAGGTGGCATGCCGAAGCTGGTCGATCCCGAACAGCGCCGGGCGGCGATCGCCGAGGCGGTGTGGACGGTCATCCGCCGCGACGGGCTCCAGCGGGCCTCCGTCCGCAACGTCGCCCGCGAGGCCGGCCTGTCCATGGGCTCGCTGCGCCACTACTTCTCGACCCAGTCCGAGCTGCTGTGCTTCGCCATGCAGCTGGTGGGCGACCGCGCCCGGGCCCGCGTCCGCACCCTGCGCCCGGCCGCCGACCCGCGGCAGGGCGCCGAGCAGCTCCTGGCCGAGCTCGTCCCCCTCGACGACGAGCGCCGGGCCGAGAGCGAGGTCTGGCTGGCCTTCACCGACCGCGCCCTCGTCGACCCCGACCAGCGCGCCATCCACCAGCGCATCCACGACCAGCTCTACGGCGCCTGCGTCACCGCCGTCACCCTCCTGGCCGACGCCGGCCTGACCCCCGCCGACCTCGACGTCCCCCTGGAGGCCACGCGCCTCCAGGCCCTCGTGGACGGTCTCGCCCTCCACGCCGTCATGCGCCCCGAGAAGGTTCCCCCCTCACGGATCAGCGGCGTCATCTCCCACCACCTCGACACCCTCACCGCAACTGGTCCCGCGGGAACAGGGCCGCGCGTCGCGTGACGACGATCGAGGACCTGCTGAGCATCCGGTTCTCGGCTCAGCGGCGCATTCATCACGCCGCCTACGCCAGGGCACTCGGGAGCGCGGTCGGGGCGACCGGCGAGGGCCCGGCCGCCGCGGCGGCGCAGCTCGCCTACCACCGGCAGGAGGCCGGTGACATCGGCCAGGCCATGGGCGCGTGGATCGCCGCCGCCGGCGCGGCCGAGGCCGGTCGACCTGGCCCGCCAGGTCGGGTCGGCCCGGGTGGGATGCGAGGCGCTGAACACGCTGGGCGTGGCCACCTGCTACCTCGAGGACGAGACGGTCGGGCTGGCCCACATCCAGGCCGCGCTGGCCCTCGCCAAGGCGTGCGGGGACTCCCACCAGCAGATGCGAGCACCAGGTCCTCGACCTCATGGCCCAGGGAGCCAGCAACCGGCAGATCGCGGAGGGGCTGTTCATCAGCGAGAAGACCGCCAGCGTCCACGTGTCCAACATCATCCGCAAGCTCGGCGTGTCCAGCCGTGGCGAAGCCGCCTGGGTTGCCTACCGCGCTGGGCTCGTCCCTCAATAGGCGTCGAGCAGCTCCCGCGCCCGCCGGAACACCGCGTCCAGCATCTCCGCGGTGAGGCGCCCTGTTGCGGTGTTCTGCTGGCTGACGTGGTAGGAGCCGAGCAGGACCCGGCCACCGGGGAGGGAGGCCTCGGCGCCGTGGCCGAAGCGGGGCTTGGGGCGGACGGGGCCGAGGTGGCGGAGGGCCTGGTCCCAGGCGAAGGCGCCCAGGGCGACGACGACCCGGACGTCGAGGAGGGCGAGCTCGGCGGTGAGCCAGGGGGCGCAGGTGTCGCGCTCGGAGGGGAGCGGCTTGTTGTCGGGCGGGGCGCACTTGACCGGGGCGGTCACGTAGCAGCCGGTGAGGGCCAGGCCGTCGTCGCGGGAGACCGAGATCGGTTGGTTGGCGAAGCCGGTGCGGTGGAGGCTGGCGAACAGCCAGTCGCCGGAGCGGTCGCCGGTGAAGATGCGGCCGGTGCGGTTGCCGCCGTGGGCGGCCGGGGCGAGGCCGAGGACGAGCAGCCCGGCCGCCGGGTCGCCGAACCCGGGGACGGGGCGGCCCCAGTACTCCTGGTCGCGGAAGGCGGCCCGCTTCTCGGTGGCCACCCGCTCGCGCCAGGCGACCAGGCGGGGGCAGCGCCGGCACCCGGCGACCTGGGCGGCGAGCCGGTCGAGGGACGCGGATGCGGTGCTGGCCATGCCGGCACCGTAGCATCGGGTTCATGGACGGAGCGGAGCAGGTCGACCTGGCCGAGGCGCTGCGGGCGCGCCTGGCCGCCGCCGGCCTCGAGGTCCCGGCCGCTGACGCCGACCGCCTGGAACGCGACCTCGCCCTCCACCTGGAACGGGTCGCCGCCCTGACCGCCGCCGCCGACCTCGACCCCTCCGACCCACCCCTGACCGACCCCACCACCGCGGTGGGGGCGGGCGCCACCCCGGGCGCGAACGCGGACCTCCCCGCCCCAGGCCGGGATGCCACCCCCCCCGGCCGGGGGGCCGGGCTGGTCGAGCAGGCGCGGACGGTGCGGGAGGGGGAGGCGAGCAGCGGGGAGCTGGTCGAGCGGGCCCTGGAACGGATCGGGGAGCTGGACGGGCGGGTGGGGGCGTTCGTGCTCGTGCTGGCGGAGCGGGCGCGGGCCGAGGCGGGGGAGCGGGACGCGGAGCGGCGGCGAGGGGGGGCGACGGGGCCGCTGCACGGGGTGCCGGTGGCGGTCAAGGACCTGATCGACGTGGCCGGGGAGGTCACCGGAGCCGGGTCGCCGAAGCTGGCCGGGAACCTGGCCGGGCGGGACGCCGAGGTGGTGGCCAGGCTGCGGGCGGCCGGGGCGGTGGTGGTGGGCAAGACCCGCACGCATGAGTTCGCCTACGGGGTGGTCACCCCGGGGACGGTCAACCCCTGGGACCCGGGGCGGATCGCCGGGGGCTCCAGCGGGGGGTCGGCCGCCGCCGTGGCCGCCGGGCTGGTCCCGGGGGCGGTCGGGAGCGACACCGCCGGGTCGATCCGCATCCCGGCCTCGTGCTGCGGGATCGTCGGCCTCAAGCCGACCTGGGGCCGGGTGCCGGCCGGCGGGGTGTGGCCGCTGTCGTGGTCCTGCGACCACGTCGGCCCGATGGCCGCCACCGTGGCCGACGTCGCCCTGCTCGACCAGGTGCTGGCCGCCGAGCCGCCCGGGACGGGCGGGGGGGCGCCCCCGGACCCCCCGCGGATCGGGCGGATCGTCGGGGACGACCTCGGCCCGGTCGACCCGGCGGTCACGGCGACCGTCGACGAGCTGTGCCGGCGGCTGGAGGCGGCGGGCGCGACCCTGGACGAGGTCGTCCTGCCGATGGGCGCGGCCCGGGGGGCGGTGGCCACGGTCGTGCTCGCCGAGGCGGCCGCGGCCCACGCCCGGCTGCTGGAGGAGACGGGGGAGGCCGGCTACAGCCGGGCCATGCTGGCCATGATGCGGATCGGCCGCAGCGCCCTGGCCGGGGAGTACCTGACCGGGCTGCGCTACCGGGGCCGGTTCGTGGCCGAGGTCGAGGGGCTGCTGGCCGGCCGGGACGCCCTGCTGCTGCCGACCCTGCCCTGCGCCGCCCCCCCGGCCGGGGAGCGGACGGTGACCATCGCCGGGACCCGGGTCGGCGTGCAGGCCGCCCTGACCCGCCTGCCCGGCCCGTTCAACTGCTCGGGCAGCCCGGTGGTGTCCCTGCCCGCCGGCCTCGCCGGCCGGCTGCCCGTCGGGGTCTCGCTCGTCGGGCGGATCGGCCGCGACCGCGACCTGCTGCGGCTGGCCGCCTGGATCGAGGCCCTGGCCCCGGCGATCGGCCGGCCGGCCGTTGACGCGTAACTGCCCGTGCCCGGCCCGGTCTGGTTGAATGATCAAGAGTCGCCGGGGGCAGGAGGCCACGTGAGCGAACGGGAGCAGAGCCAGCCGGCTCAGACTGGTTCCTCCCGCAGGCGCGGCACCGTCCCGACCTACTCGTGGGCCCGGACCCCGCCGGCCCGGCTGGTCCGCAGCGGCATCCAGTACGGGGCCCTGGTCCCCCTGCTCAAGTTCATCGCGCCGTTCACCGTGATCGGCAAGCGCAACCTGGCCAAGCTCGACGGCCCGGCGGTGTTCGTGGCCAACCACCAGAGCCACTTCGACGCCCCCGTCTGCCTGGCCGCGGTCGGCGGCCGCATCCGGCGGCGGCTGGTCGTGGCCGCGGCCGCCGACTACTTCTACAGCTCGGCCGTGAAGGGCGCGGCCGCGTCGCTGGCCCTGGGCACGGTCCCGTTCGTGCGCTCCGGCGGGTCCAGCCGCGACTCCCTCCAGTTCCTCAAGGACCTGGTCGGCAAGGGCTGGTCGGTGCTGATCTTCCCCTCGGGGACCCGCGGCACCGGCGCCTCCGGCTTCAAGAAGGGCTTCGCCTACCTGGCCATCGACACCGGCGTCCCGGTCGTCCCCATGTACCTGCACGGGCTCGAGCAGGTCATGCCCAAGGGCTCGTTCGTGCCTCTGCCCGGTGGCGTGGTGGTCGGCATCGGCCTCCCGATCCCGCCCGGCGACGACTACAACGACCTCGTGCGGCGGGCCGAGGCCGGGGTGGCCGAGGTGCGCGCGGTGGTCAAGGGCTGGGAAGGGGCGTAGGCCGCCCCGTGCCCCGCAACCCCTTCGCCAACCCCCTGTTCCTCCCCGTCTTCCTGCGGGTGATGCTGCTGATCGTGGTCGGTCTGGCCGCGGTCCTGCTGTCCCAGCGGCGCTCGCTGAAGGTGTGGCGGCGCTCGACCCTGTTCCTGCGCGCCCGCACCTGGTTCGTGATCGGCCCGGTGTTCGTGCTGGCCGTGTTCATCGGCGGGTTCGTGGGCTTCCTGCTGCCCACCTTCGTGGTCGTGCAGGGCTGCTCGGAGTTCGCCCGCATCGCCGGCATCGACCGCCGCTACGCCTACCTGCTCATCCTCTGGGGCGAGTTCGGGCTGCTGGTGGCCGCCCTGGCCAGGGACTTCTTCGGCTTCCTGCCGTTCGGCTTCTTCATCGCCCTGACCCTGCTGCCGATCCTGTCCGGCCAGATCACCGACGCCCACCGGCAGGTCGCCGACACCCTGGTCGGGTACGTGTTCGTGGCCCTGCCCATGGCCTACATCGTGCTGGTCAAGTCGGCCGAGCCCAACGGGCTCGAGTTCCTGCTGATCGTGACCGTGGCCGTGGCCCTGTCGGACATCGCCGCCTACGCCACCGGGTCGGCGCTGCGGGGCCGCAAGCTGATGCCCCGGGTCGACCCGACCAAGACCTGGGGCGGGGTGCTGGGCAACCTGGTCGGGGCGGCGGTCGGGGTCGGCTGGCTGTGGGTGGCCGTCCCGCCGGAGTGGTCGATCGCCGCCGTGGTCGTGCTGGTGCTGGTGATCACGTTCGGCAGCGTCTGGGCCGACCTCACCGGCAGCTTCATCCAGCGGGCCTTCCGGACCGAGGTCCGCAGCACCGTCATCCTCGGCTACGGCGGGGTCCTGAGCCGGATCGACTCGCTGCTGATCACCTTCCCGCTCTCCTACTACGCCCTGATCCTGGTGGACAAGCTGGTCGGATGACCCGGCTGCTCACCCTCGGGCACGGGACGGCGTCGGCCACCGAGCTGCTGGCGCTGCTGGACGGGGCCGGGGTGGCGCGGCTGGTCGACGTCCGCACCGCCCCGGGCAGCCGCCGCCACCCGCACGTCCGCCGCGAGGCCATGGCCGGCTGGCTGGGCACCGCCGGGGTCGGCTACCGCTGGGAGCCGGAGCTGGGCGGGTTCCGCAGGCCCGGCCCGGAGTCGGTGAACCACGCCCTGCGCCATCCCGCCTTCCGCGGTTACGCCGACCACATGCGGACGCCGCCGTTCTGGGCGGCCCTCGACCGCCTGCTGGCCGAGGCCGCGGCCGACCCGACGGCGGCCATGTGCTCGGAGACGCTGTGGTGGCGCTGCCACCGGCGGCTGCTGGCCGACGCCGCCGCGCTGGTCCGCGGGGCCGAGGTCCTGCACCTGGACCACCGGGGCCGGCTGGAGCCGCACCGCCCCACCGAGGGTGTCCGCCGCGACGGCGACCTGCTCGCCTACGACCTGGGCGCCACCCCGCCGCTGCCCGAGGCGTGACCCCGGGGGCGCCGCGCCGGCCCCCCCGATGGATCGGGTCCCAGCGACCGGCGGTGCATGGCGAACAGCAGGCCGTAGGGTTCGCCGTCCGGATCGGGAGGCCGGGTCACGTACTCGTCCAGGATCGCCAGCACCCTGGACTCGAGCTCCTCGCGCGACGCCCTGCTGAGGGTGAGGGCGAGGCGGTTGAAGCCGGCGCTGGCGCCGGGCCCGGCCTCGGCCAGCTCGGCCTGGAACGCCTCCAGCATCGCCTGGGCGTCGGCGTCCTGGGGGATCGGGCTCTCCTCGAGGCTCAGCGTCCAGGACTTGCCGGTGGCGCGGTAGGGCTTCTCGAGTGCGCCCTTCTCGCCCTGGCGGACCTCGTCGGGGACCAGGAAGCCGGTGTTCACCAGCGTGCGGACGTGGTGGAGGACCGTGCCCGGGTCCTTGTCCAGCCACTCGGCCAGCTGCTTGTTGGTCAGCGACCGGTCGAGGCAGAGCCGGAGGATGCGCATGCGCAGCGGGTGGGCCAGGGCCTTGGCCTCGGCCGCCGTGGCCGGCCGGCGCACCACCGGCCCCCTGATCGTCGGTTCCATGGGGAAGATTCTATCAATTGACTTTTCCAAATCAATGAACTATGGTCTCCACCCATGAAGCTGGGACCGAACTTCCACAAGGCGCTGGCCGCCTCCGGGTTCTCCAACCTGGCCGACGGGGTCTTCCAGGTCGCCCTGCCCCTGCTGGCCGTCCAGCTCACCCGGTCGCCGCTGCTGATCGCCGGGGTCAGCGTCGCCGCCCGGCTCCCGTGGCTGCTGGCCCTGGTGGCCGGGGCCCTGGCCGACCGGCTGGACCGGCGCCAGACGATGGTCCGGGTCGACCTGTTCAGGGCCGTCCTGCTCGGGGGGCTGGCCCTGGCCGTGGCGGCCGACCTGGCCACCCTGGCCATGCTGTACGTCGTCGCCCTGCTGCTCGGGCTGGCCGAGACCCTGTTCGACACCTCGGCCCAGTCGCTGCTGCCCGCCATCGTGTCCCGCGACGACCTCACCGTGGCCAACAGCCGGCTGTTCGCCGTCGAGCTGGTGGCCAACACCTTCGCCGGCCCGCCCCTGGGCGGGCTGCTGGCCGCCGCCGGCCTGGCCGTGGCCATCGGCGTGCCCGCGGCCGCCTACCTGGTCGGGGCCGGCTGCCTGGCCCTGATCGCCGGCAGCTACCGGGCGGCCGGGGCCGGGCCGGCCGGGTCGACCCGGCTCCGGGACGAGATCGCCGAGGGGGCCGGGTTCGTCTGGCGCCACCCGGTGCTGCGCCCGCTGGCCATCATGCTCGGGATCCAGAACATGGCCTTCGCCGCCGTGTTCTCGGTGTTCGTGCTCTACGCGGTCACCCCCGGGCCGATGGGGCTGACCGAGGCCGGCTTCGGGGTCCTGCTGGCCACCCTCGGGGTGGGGTCGCTGCTCGGGACCTGGCTGGCCGTCCCGGCCGAGCGCCGCCTCGGGCGGGTCCCCACCCTGGTCCTCAGCGTCGTCCTGGGGGCCGCCTCCGTGGCCGTGTACGCCGTCACCGCCAGCCCGGTGCTGGTCGGCATCTCGTTCGCCGTGAGCGGCGTGACCATGGTGCTCTGGAACGTGGTCACGGTCTCGCTGCGCCAGCGGATCACGCCCGACCGCCTGCTGGGGCGGATGAACGCCGCCTACCGGCTGGTGGGCTGGGGGACCATGCCGATCGGGGCGTTCCTCGGCGGCGCCCTGGCCGAGTGGCTGGGGCTGCGGCCCACGTTCCTGGCCGCCGCCGTGCTCACGCTCCTCACCCTCATCGGGTTCCGCTACGTGACCAGGGAGGCCGTCGCCCGGGCCGACGCGGCCGGGGCGCCCACGGGGTAGGGTGACCCCGCCATGGACACCAGCGAGCTGCGCCTCGACACCGGCGGCCGGCACGTGCTCGACCTGACCGACCGGGCGGCCGCCTTCGCCGCCCAGGCCGGCGGGGACGGGCTGCTGCAGGTGTTCGTGCCCCACGCCACCGCCGGGCTGGCCGTGATGGAGACCGGGTCGGGGTCCGAGGAGGACCTCGAGGAGGTGCTCGGCCGCCTCCTGCCCCGCGACGACCGCTGGGCCCACCGCCACGGCAGCCGCGGCCACGGCGCCGACCACCTCCTGCCGGTGTTCGCCGGCCCGTCCCTGACCGTCCCGGTGCGGGCCGGCCGCCTCCTGCTCGGCACCTGGCAGCGCATCTGCCTGGTCGACCTGAACGACGACAACCCCCGGCGAACGGTGCGCCTGAGCTTCCTGGCCGGCTGAGCCGCTCGACCGTCGCGCCCTCGGCCTCCTGGGCCGGGTGGCCGTGCTCCGCGCCCTGCTGTAGCCGGGGCCGCTAGACTCCGGGCATGCCCGCCGTCCTGCTCACCCGCGGGGTGCCGGAGCCGGTCCGGGCCCGGCTGGCCTCCAGCTGCCGCCTCGAGGTCTGGGAGGGCGAGGGGGTCATGCCCCGGGCCGAGCTGCTGGACCGGGTCGCGGGCAAGGCCGGGCTGCTGGCCATGCTGACCGACCGGGTCGACGGCGAGCTGCTGGAGCGGGCCGGGCCGGAGCTGGCGGTGGTGGCCAACTTCGCCGTCGGCTACGACAACCTCGACCTGGACGCCTGCACGGCCAGGGGGGTGCTGGCCACCAACACCCCCGACGTGGTCACCGAGGCCACCGCCGACCTCACCTGGGCGCTGCTGCTGGCCGCGGCCAGGCGGGTCACCGAGGGGGACCGGTTCCTGCGGGCCCGGCGGCCCTGGATCTGGGGGCCGGAGTTCTTCCTCGGGTTCGAGGTCCACGGCCGGACCCTTGGCGTGATCGGCCTCGGCCGGATCGGGCGGGCGGTGGCCAGGCGGGCCGCCGGGTTCGCCATGCCGGTCGTCTACACGGCCCGGCACCGGCTGGACCCCGGCGAGGAGGCCGCCCTCGGGGTCGCCTGGCGCGAGCTGGACGAGCTGCTGGCCGAGGCCGACTTCGTCACCGTCCACACCGGGCTGTCGCCGGCGACCCGGCACCTCATCGGGGCCGAGCAGCTGGCGCGCATGAAGCCGACGGCCGTCCTGGTCAACACGGCCCGCGGCCCCATCGTGGACGAGGCCGCCCTGGCCGCCGCCCTGCGGGCCGGCGAGCTGGGCGCGGCCGGGCTGGACGTGTTCGAGCGCGAGCCCGAGGTCCACGCCGGCCTGCTGGAGCTGGACAACGTGGCCATCGTCCCCCACCTGGGCACGGCCACCCTGGCCACCCGGGTCGCCATGGGCATGGCCGCCGCCGACAACCTCCTGGCCGCCCTGGAGGGCCGCCGGCCCCCGAACCTGCTCAACCCGGAGGCGCTCGGTCAGGCGTCGAGGTGACGCTGCTCGCCGACCCGGTAGGCCTCGGCCAGCCAGGCGGCGACCTCCTCGTCCACCTCGTCGAGGTGCTCCAGCCGGAACTGGTGCAGGTGGTTGCGGGGCGAGAAGGTCTCGACCCGCCGGAACCGGGGGTGCTCGAGCCGCCGGGCCAGGACCACGTGCCCGTCGACCCGGCGCCGGCGCAGCGTGAAGGCGGCGAAGCTCATCCGCACCTGGAAGGCGATGCGGGTCTTCTCCGGCAGGACCGTGACCGGGCCGTTGCGCTCGGCCAGCTCGACCAGCCGCTCGAAGATGGCCACCACCTCGGGGTCGCGGCCGGCCAGGTGGCGGCCGAGGTCCAGGGGACCGCAGCTGTGCGGCTGGTTGCGGTTGGCGAACGACCGCCCGCAGCGCGGGCAGGTCCACAGCGGCGCCCGGCTCACCCCGGGGCGGTCGGCCGGAAGCCCGGGCACGTCCCCCGCATCCAGCCGATCTGGTCGCCGGTGGCGCTGGAGAAGTCCTTGGCCGCCAGGGCCCGAACGAACCGCTCACCCAGCGTCGTCATGGGCAGATCCTAGGCGCGCCGGGTGGGTAGCATCCAGGGTGCGACGAGGAGGCGCGACGACATGACCCAGCTGTGGAAGGGCGAGACCGACAAGGCGATCGAGAACTTCCCCATCTCCGGGGAGCGGGTGCCGGTCGAGGTGGTGCGGATGCTCGCCCGGGTCAAGGCCGAGGCGGCCCGGGTCAACGCCGAGCTCGGCCTGCTCGACCCGGGCCAGGCCGAGCGGATCGCCGCCGCCGCCGAGGCGGTCGCGGCCGGCGACCACGACGACCAGTTCCCGATCGACGTGTTCCAGACGGGGTCGGGCACCTCGACCAACACCAACGTCAACGAGGTCGTGGCCACCCTGGCCGGCGAGGGCCACCACCCCAACGACCACGTCAACATGGGCCAGTCGTCCAACGACGTCTTCCCGACCGCCGTCCACCTGGCCGCCCTCCACGCCGCCACCAACGACCTGCTGCCGGCCCTCGGCACCCTGGCCGGGTCGCTGGAGGCCAAGGCGGCCGAGTTCCGCGACGTGGTCAAGGCCGGGCGGACCCACCTGATGGACGCCGTCCCGGTCACCCTCGGCCAGGAGTTCGCCGGCTACGCCGCCCAGGTCAAGGAGGGCGCGGCCCGGGTCGAGGCGGCCCTGCCCCGGGTCGCCAAGCTGCCGCTTGGCGGCACCGCGGTCGGTACCGGCCTCAACGCCCACCCCGAGTTCGCGGCCCGGGTGCGCGAGCGGGTGGCCGCCGCCACCGGCCTGGAGCTGTCGCCGCCGGCCCACCCGTTCGAGGCCCAGGGCGCCCGCGACGCCCTGGTCGAGCTGTCCGGGGCCCTCAAGACGGTGGCCGTGAGCTGCACCAAGATCGCCAACGACATCCGCTGGATGGGCTCCGGCCCCCGGGCCGGCCTGGCCGAGCTGCTCCTGCCCGAGCTCCAGAAGGGCTCCTCGATCATGCCCGGCAAGGTCAACCCGGTCATGGCCGAGGTCCTCACCCAGGTGTCGGCCCAGGTCATCGGCAACGACGCCGCCATCACGGTCGGCGGCCTGTCGGGCGCCTTCGAGCTGAACGTCTACATCCCGCTGATGGCCCGCAACCTGCTCCAGTCGATCACCTACCTGGCCGCCGCCTGCCGGGCGTTCGCGACCCGCTGCGTCGACGGCATCACCGCCAACACCGACCGCGCCCAGGCCCTCGCCGAGTCGACCCTGGTCCTGGTCACCGCCCTCAACCCGGTCGTCGGCTACGACAAGGGCGCCGCCATCTCCAAGGAGGCCGCCGCCACCGGCCGTTCCCTCCGCGAGGTCGCCCTCGACCACGGCGTCCCCGCCGACGTCCTCGACAAGGCCCTCGACCTCCGCACCGCCGCCCACGGCAACGGCTTCGCCGACTAGACGACCTCGACCCGGGCCCCATGCCCGGTGGTCCGGCCCAGCCGCGCGTCCCGGGTGAGCAGGGTCGCCCCGGTCGCCTCGGCCATGGCCACGTAGATCGCGTCGTAGGCGGCCAGCTGGTGGCGGAGCGCGAACGCCCGCCCGAGCAGGGGCCGGTGGGGCCGCAGCTTCAACCGCATGGCCCCGAGTCGACGGATCGCCCGGCGCGCGGTGAGCTGGTCGATCCGACCCTGCAGCACCTTTCGCCGCAGCGCGTTGGCGACCTCGGCGTCCATCAGGTGCGGGGCGTACACGATCGACGCCTCGCGGAGACGGGCTCGGAGCGCACCGGTCTGCGCCGCCGGCTCGACCAGCAGGTCGACCGCTGCCGATGCATCCAGGACGATCATTCCGGCGGGAGGTCGCGCAATGTCCTGGCCTCGAGCTCCCGCTCGCGTTCCTCCCGGTCTTCACGGATCGCGGCAGCCCAGTCGATACCGGTCGGTGCGGGGTCGTCCCGATCGATCTCCTCGAACAGCTCGTCCCAGGTCAGCTGGGTGCTGAGCGCGGTGACCTCCTGGAGGAGATAGTCGGAGAGGGACATCCCGGCCTGGGCGGCCTGCTCCTTGAGCCGCCGGTGCACGTCCTCGGGAACGTGCCGGATCTGGATCATCCGGGTCTTCATGCGCAACAGCATAGGTGCATGTGTAGCACATGCAAAGTGGCCGAGCGCTCATGTTTCCACAGCCCAGGACCCTCGGATCAGGCGGCCGGGAGGCGGACGCCGAAGCCCTTGACGGCGAGCTTGAGGACGACCTGGCCGGGGGCCATGAGGTCGGCGACGCGGGTGGCGGCGAGGCGTTCGAGCTCGGCCAGGCGGGCGGCGTAGGCGTCGGGGCCGGTGCGGCGGGCGGCGTCGAGCAGGCGGGTGTTGGCCCAGACCTTGGCGCGGGACTCGCGCAGGAACCGCTTGGTGGCCAGGCGGTTGAGGGGCTGGAGGAGGCGGTCGGTGCGGCTGCGGGGGCCGCCGGCGGCCTCCAGCTCGGTGTCCTCGGCGCCGACCCGGGCGACCAGGACCCGGTCGATGTGCTCGTGGTCGGCGTGGCGGCTGGCCAGCAGCTCGGGGTCGTCGAACTCGCGCTCGGAGATGACCGCCAGCAGCGACTGGGCCAGGTCGTAGTTGATGTGGGCGTTCATGCCGAGCAGGACATGGCGCAGGGGCGGCAGGCCGTCGCTCTCGCCGGCGCCGAAGGCGACCGCCCACGGCTCGGGCGGGCGGCGGCCGGCCTGGGCGTCCTCGACGGCGTCCAGGTAGAGGTCGGCGAAGGCGACGTCCCAGCGCTCGACCCACGCCGGGTCGCGGAACCCGCCGCGCTCCAGCTCCTCGGCCACCGCCCGGGTGGTCCTGAGATAGGTGGCGAGGAAGAAGCGGCCGGGATCGCCGCTGGCCTCCAGCGGCGACAGCAGCCTCTCCATCCGGCGCACCAGTGCGCCGATGCCGGCCGAGCGCTCCATGGCGGCAAGCCTGCCAGCGCCCATGGCCGGCGTCCAGCAACGTCGAGTCACCCGTATGGGATGCGCAGTATGGGGGCCCGGGAGAAGATGGCCGGCATGGAGATCCTGGTCAGCGGGGCCAGCGGGTTCGTCGGCGGCGCCCTCGTTCCCGAGCTGGTGGGGCGGGGCCACCGGGTCCGGGCCGCCGTCCGCGACCCCGGCCGCTACCGCGGCCCGGCCGGGGCGGGCGC
>DASUPQ010000061.1 GCA_036280995.1 Actinomycetota bacterium
GACGAGGGCGACGACCTGCCGATCTCCTGGCGGCACCGCTCCGAGCGCTACGCCGAGAAGCTCGCGACGCCCGACACGAGCGTCGCCGACCTCATCGGCGACGTCGACCCGGTCAAGGTCGCCGAGGGCCGCAGCCTGGGCGACCCCGAGACCATCCACTACGGCCTCGTGCCGCGCGCCCACCGCGGCGTCGTGACGATCAACGAACTGCCCGACCTCGCCGAGCGCATCCAGGTCGCGCTGCTCAACGTCATGGAGGAGCGCGACATCCAGGTCCGCGGCTACACGCTGCGGCTGCCGCTGGACGTCCTGCTGGTCGCCAGCGCGAACCCCGAGGACTACACGAACCGCGGGCGCATCATCACCCCGCTCAAGGACCGCTTCGGCGCCGAGGTGCGCACGCACTACCCGCTGCGCCTGGAGGACGAGCTGCGCGTCATCCGCCAGGAGGCGGTGCTCGACTGGCCCGGCACCCCCGTCGTCGTGCCCGACCACCTCCTGGAGGTGATCGCCCGCTTCACCAGGGCGGTGCGCGAGTCGCCCCAGATCGACGCCCGCTCCGGCGTCTCGGCCCGCTTCGCCATCGCCGCCGCCGAGACCGTGGCCGCCTCGGCCGTGCGCCGGGCCGCGGTGACCGGTGAGGGGCTGGCCGTGGCCCGGGTGGTCGACCTGCCGGCGGTGGTCCCCGTCTCCCTGGGCAAGGTCGAGTTCGACCAGCTCGAGGAGGGCCGGGAGCTGGAGCTGCTCCAGCACCTGCTGCGCCGGTCGGTGGCCGAGACCTGGCGGGCCCGGCTGGGCGGGTCCGACCTGTCGGGGCTGCTGCACCGCTTCGACGAGGGCGGCACCGTCGAGACCGGCGACCTGGTCCCGGCGGGCGACCTGCTGGCCCGGGTCGGGCCGGTGCCGGGGCTGGCCCAGCTGCTGCGCCGCCTCGGCGACGACCACGGAGCCGAGACGCCCGGGCTGGCCGCGGCCGCCCTCGAGTTCGCCATGGAAGGCCTCCACCTGGCCAAGCGCCTGGCCAAGGAGGAGCTGCCAGGGCGCACGGTCTACGGCGGATGAGCTACCGCTACGGCGCCTGGCGGGGCGGGCCCGACCCCCTGGAGCCGCCGTTCGACGTGGCCAGGGCGCTGGACCGGCTGGGCGAGCGGGTCCTGGCCGGGGACCGGGCCGCCGACGCCCTCCGCAACCTGCTGCGCCAGGGCATGCCCGGCACCAGGGGCCTGCGCGACCTGCTCCGCCAGGTCCGCGACCGGCGCCGGGACCTGCGCGAGCGGGGCCGGCTCGACGGCACCCTTGAGCGGGTCCGGGAGCTGCTCGACCAGGCGGTGGAGCAGGAGCGCCAGGCCCTGTTCCCCGACCCGTCGGACGCGGCCCGCCTGGCCGAGGCCGAGCTCGACCAGCTGCCCCCGGAGGTGGCCCGGGCCGTCCGCCAGCTCGCCGACTACCGGTGGCGCTCGCCCGAGGCCGCCGCCACCTACGAGCAGATCCGGGACCTGCTCCGCCGCGAGGTGCTCGACTCGCAGTTCCGGGGGATGCGCGACGCCCTGGCCGGGGCCAGCCCCGAGGAGCTGCAGCGCATCCGGGACATGGTGGCCGACCTCAACGCCATGCTCGAGGCCGACGCCCGCGGCGAGGACACCCAGCGCCAGTTCGAGGAGTTCATGGAGCGCTACGGCGACATGTTCCCCGAGAACCCGCGCACCCTGGAGGAGCTGATCGACGCCCTGGCCCGCCGGGCGGCCGCGGCCAGCCGGCTGGCCGCCTCCCTCACCCCCGACCAGCGGGCCGAGCTGGCCGCCCTGTCCCAGTCGGTCCTCGGCGACCTGGGGCTCCAGTACGAGCTGGACCGCCTGGGCCGCTCCCTGCGGTCGCTCCGGCCCGACCTGCGCTGGGACCAGGGCGCGGCCATGGAGGGCGAGCAGCCGCTGGGCCTTGGCGACGCCACCACCGCGCTGGAGGAGCTGGCCGACCTCGAGTCGCTGGAGGCGTCCCTCGGCCAGCGCTACCCGGGCGCCTCCCTGGACGACGTCGACCTGGAGGCGGTGGAGCGGGCCCTCGGCCGGGCCGCCGTCGACGACGTCGAGGCCCTGCGCCGGCTGGAGCGGGAGCTGACCGAGCAGGGCTACCTGCTCCGTGAGCAGGGCGAGCTCAAGCTCAGCCCCAAGGCGATCCGCCGCATCGGCGCGGTCGCCCTGCGCCGGATCTTCTCCAGCCTCGACGAGGGCCGCCGCGGCGACCACGACGTCGCCGGCCTCGGCCTGGCCGGCGAGCCCACCGGCGCCTCCCGCCCCTGGGTGTTCGGGGACGAGGGATCCGTGGATGCCGTGAGAACGGTCCGCAACGCGATCATGCGACACGCATCGTCCCGGTTCACTGGGGGGGCAACAAGCGCCCCCCCAGACCCCCCCGAGCACACGCGACTGAAGCTGGCCCCCGACGACTTCGAGGTGCTGGAGACCGAGCGGCGCACGTCGGCCGCCGTCTGCCTGCTCGTCGACCAGTCCTACTCGATGCTGCTGCGCGAGACCTGGGGGATGGCCAAGGCGACCGCGCTCGCCCTGCACAGCCTGGTCTCGACCCGCTACCCCCAGGACGCGCTCGAGATCATCGGCTTCTCGCTGCTGGCACGGACGGTGCGCCCGGCCGACCTGCCCGACCTGGACGCGGCCGTCGGGCAGGGGACGAACCTGCACCACGCCCTGGTCCTGGCCGGCCGCCACCTGGACCGGCACCCCGAGGCCGAGCCGGTCGTGCTGGTCGTCACCGACGGCGAGCCCACCGCCCACCTGGAGCCGGACGGCTCCCCGGAGTTCTGGTACCCGCCCGACCCGCGCACGGTCGAGCTGACCCTGACCGAGGTGACCCGCCTCACCCGCCGCCGCGCCACCATCAACGTGTTCATGCTCGACGACGACCCGCGCCTGGTCGCCTTCGTCGACCTGATCGCCCGCCTCAACGGGGGCCGCGTGTTCGCCCCCTCGCCCGACCGGCTGGGCGACTACGTGGTCAGCGACTACCTCCGCGCCCGCCGGGGCCGCCGCTGACCGCCCTTGACGGTCCGGCGCATGATCGGCCGGCCGGGGGAGTTGCGGGCCGCCTCCTCGAACCCCGCCTCCTGGAACATGGACAGGGAGCCGACGAACATCTCGTTGGCGCCCTTGCGGGCCCCGTCGGTGTCCTTGGGGTAGCCCTCGACCGAGGCGGCGCCGTGGTCGGCGGCGAAGGCGACCGCCGCCTCCAGCAGGGCGGCGGCGACCCCGCCGCGGCGCTCCTGCTTCACCACGTAGAAGCACACGACGGCCCAGCAGGCGAGGTCGCTGTCGGTTGGGCGGAGAACTCGCGAGCGCAAGACCCTGGGGTAGGCGGTGCGGGGGGCGACGGC
>DASUPQ010000062.1 GCA_036280995.1 Actinomycetota bacterium
CCCAGGCCGTGGCCACCTGCGGCACCGCCCTGCGGGCCGAGCACTTCAAGCTGCTGGGCCGCTTCACGGGCAGGATCGTGCTCGCCTTCGACGCCGACGCCGCCGGCGGGCGGGCGGCCGGGCGGGGCGTGGCCGAGCTGGTCGCCGCCCCCGAGGCGTCGCTGTCCGCGCACGTCCTGACCATGCCGGCCGGCCTCGACCCGGCCGAGTACGTTGGCAGGTACGGCGGCGAGGCGTTCCGGGAGCTGGTCGAGGCCGCCCGGCCGCTGGTCCGCTGGTGGCTGGACTGGAAGCTGGCCTCCTTCGACCTCAGCCAGCCCGAGGGCCGGACCCGGGCCGTCCGCGAGGTCACCCCGGTGATGACCAGCGTCCCCGACTTCTCCCAGCGGCGGGCCTACGCCCGCTCGGTGGTGCTGCGGCTCGGCCTGGACGAGTACGGGCCCGAGTACCAGGCCCTCATCGGCGGCCAGCCCGTCCAGCGGCCCCGGGCCGAGGTCAAGGCCCCGCCGCGCTCGCGCAGCCCCCAGGGCCGGGTCGAGTGCGAGGCGCTCAAGTTCGCCCTTCAGCATCCCGACTGGACCGCCGAGGCGGCCGAGCGCTGGGCCCCGGACTGGTTCAGCACCCCCGGGACCCAGGCCGCGTTTGCCGCCCTGTCCGAGGCCGGTGGCCCCGGCAAGCCCCTGGAGGCGGTCCTGGAGGCCGCCGCCACCGAGACCGACCGCCGCTTCCTGCGCGGCCTGGCCGTTGAGGCGTTCGCGGCCGAGGAGAACCGGGGGTACGCTGACGAGGTGTTCCGGCGGTTGGAGGAGCTCCGCCTCACCCGCGTCATCGACCAGCTCAAGGGGACGTTGCAGCGTATGAACCCGGTGGAGCGGCCGCACGAGTACACTCGAGTCTTCGAAGAGCTCATCGCCCTCGAGGCCCGACGGCGAGCCCTGCGGGAGCCGCGGTCCGGAGGCGACGGGGATCTCCCCGAGCGCACCGCCTAGGTGGGGAGCCGGCACTCCCACCTGGCGCACGGAACGAGAGGTACCTGAGCAGATGGCGATCGCCAAGGAGGCGCAGATCGACGAGGTCCGAGACCTCGTCGCCAAGGGCAAGGAGCGCGGCTTCCTCACCAACGAGGAGGTCATCGAGGCCCTGGCCCCGGTCGACGTCTCGGCCGAGCAGATGGACAACATCCTGCAGCACCTGCAGGACGAGAACATCGAGGTCGTCGAGATGGTCGACGAGCTCGACGCCGAGGAGTTCGCCCGCGAGGCCCGCTCGGCCCGCGACGAGGAGCTGGCCCTCAAGGCCCCCACCAACGACCCCGTCCGCATGTACCTCAAGGAGATCGGCAAGGTGCCGCTCCTGACCGCGGAGCAGGAGGTCATCCTGGCCAAGGCGATCGACGAGGGCGAGGCCGCCACCGCCGAGATCGACAAGGCCACCGACAACGGCCGCAAGCTGACCCCGACCCGGCTGCGGGAGCTGCAGCGCACCGAGCGCCACGGCCAGCTGGCCAAGAAGAAGCTGATCGAGGCCAACCTGCGCCTGGTGGTGTCGATCGCCAAGCGGTACGTGGGCCGGGGCATGCTGTTCCTCGACCTCATCCAGGAGGGCAACCTCGGCCTCATCCGGGCCGTGGAGAAGTTCGACTACAACAAGGGCTTCAAGTTCTCCACCTACGCCACCTGGTGGATCCGCCAGGCCATCACCCGGGCCATCGCCGACCAGGCCCGCACCATCCGCATCCCGGTGCACATGGTCGAGACGATCAACAAGCTGATCCGCATCCAGCGCCAGCTCCTCCAGGACCTGGGCCGCGAGCCCACCCCCGAGGAGATCGGCCGCGAGATGGAGTTCTCGCCCGAGAAGGTCCGCGAGATCCTCAAGGTCAGCCAGGAGCCGGTGTCGCTGGAGACCCCGATCGGCGAGGAGGAGGACTCCCACCTCGGCGACTTCATCGAGGACTCCGACGCCGTCGTGCCCGTTGACGCGGCCAGCTTCATCCTCCTCCAGGAGCAGCTCGACTCGGTCCTGCACACCCTGTCAGAGCGGGAGAAGAAGGTCATCCAGCTCCGCTTCGGCCTCACCGACGGCCACCCCCGCACCCTGGAGGAGGTCGGCCGCGAGTTCGGGGTCACCCGCGAGCGCATCCGCCAGATCGAGTCCAAGACCCTCTCCAAGCTGCGCCACCCCTCCCGCAGCCAGAAGCTCCGCGACTACCTCGAATAGCAAGGCAAGCCTGAGCACTGCGCCGGCCAGCCTCCCCCGGGGAGTTGAGCGCCGCGCCGCAAGGAGCGCTTCGCGCAATTGATTCATCGGCGCGTCCGCGCCTTCTGGCGGACCTTCGGTCCGCGCCACCTGCGGCGGCAATCAGAGCCCGCTCTGGTCACCACGCACGGTGGTACGGCGTGACCGAGCCGCAGGCATGGAGGCAAGGCGTTCGGTGCCGCTGCTGGTTGCCTCCTTCACCTACCTTGGCGGGTCCCAACAAGCGGAGCCGTCCCTGACGGTGGGTGCAGCCGGAGCCACAGCGATGCCTGGGTCGGCTGCATCGTCTGCTCCACCACCGC
>DASUPQ010000063.1 GCA_036280995.1 Actinomycetota bacterium
TGACGCCGTCGTTCAGCGGAGTCTGGATGAGGGGATTGGCGAGCGGACGATCTCTGCGAAGATCGACCACGCACTCGCGCATTTCAAGCCCCTTGCTGGCGTTCCAGGCATCGAGATTCGGACCCACCGGACGGTGCTCTACAACTCGATCTACCGGTTCGATGACGAGATGATCGTCAACCCACATGTGTACGGGAAGCTGGCGTCGCACTCGCCGGCGATGCATCTGCGCCGACTCAGCGCGGGCGATCTCTTCACGACCTACGCGGACAGTCTTGACGCGGTGTGGGATCGCGGCCAGCGCAACCCCTGGTAGACAGGACGCGTGCCGAAGCGCGACTACTACAACGACCCGGACGCACCCCCCGCGAACAGCATCGTGGTCGCTGTCACGGCGATCGTCCGCAACGACGACGGGGACGTGCTTCTCATCGAGCGGACTGACAACGGACTATGGGCCGCGCCCGGAGGCGCACAGGACATCGGAGAGCGTGTTAGCGACACAGTCAGGCGCGAGGTATTCGAGGAGACCGGGTTGCGCGTCGAGGTCACCGGGCTCAGCGGCATCTACTCCGACCCTGCCCACGTGATCGCGTACGACGATGGCGAGGTACGGCAGGAGTTCGCGCTGTGCTTCCGGGCACGACCCGTAGGCGGTGACCTGAAGACGAGCTCGGAGTCTCGACAGGTCAGGTGGGTCAAGCCGGGGGAACTCGAGGCGCTGAACATCCACCCGTCGATGCGCCTGAGGGTTCGGCATGCACTTGAGCGATCTGACACGGCGTACCTGGGTTAGCTACTTCGCCCCGAAATAGTCGTGCGGGATTTCGTTGTGTGGTTGAGGAAACGCCGGTGAGCCTCCGGTGGTACGGGGTCGAATGACGAGATCATGGTGGGAAACCGTGTGAGGCAAGGGAATCGAGGCCTGATGCTGGTCACCACCAATCCGCAGCGGACGCTGTGGGAGACGATCCTGCCGCCGGGCTACCAGGACCTGCCGGCCGAGCTGGCCGGGGTGGACGCGCTGCTGGACGACCCGGTGTTCTTCGAGCCGTACCGGGCGCACTTCTCCCCGGTGTGGGGGCGGCCGTCGATCCCGATCGAGACCTACCTGCGGATGATGTTTCTCAAGCACCGGTACCGGCTGGGCTATGAGAGCCTGTGCCGGGAGGTCGCGGACTCGATCTCCTGGTCGCGGTTCTGCCGGATCCCGCTGGGAGAGCGGGTGCCGCACCCGTCCACCCTGGGCAAGATCACCGCCCGCTGCGGCCCGCAGGTGATCGAGCAGCTGAACCGGGCGCTGCTGGCCAAGGCCGGGCAGGCCAAGGTGGTGCGGACCGACAAGGTGCGCGCCGACACCACCGTGGTGCCGGCCAACGTGGCCTATCCGACCGACTCCGGGTTGCTGGTCCGCGCGATCACCCTGATCGTGACGCTGGTGGCCCGGATCCACGCCGCCGGCGCGGCCTCCCGCACCACGGTGCGGGACCGGCGCCGGGCCGCGGGTCGGCGGGCCCGGTCGATCTCGGCGCACCTGAAGCTGCGCAACGACGAGGCCAAGACCCGGGTGCTGGCGATCACCGGGGAGCTGGCCGACCTGGCCGAGGCCAGTGTGGGTGAGGCGACCCGGGTGCTCCTCAACGCCCGCCGGCACCTGTATCGGCACGGCGCGGCCGCCTCCGGTGGGCTGGCCGCCGTGGTCGTCGACCTCGAGCTGGTGCTGGCCCGGGCTGGCCGGGTGGTCGACCAGACCCGCATCCGGCTGGGTGGCGGCACCCCGGACTCGGCGACCCGGCTGGTGTCGCTGCACGACCCGGACGCCCGCCCGATCGCCAAGGGCCGGCTCGGCAAGCCGGTGGAGTTCGGCTACAAGGCGCAGGTGGTCGACAACACCGACGGGCTCGTGCTCGACCACAGCCTGCACCAGGGCAACCCGGCCGACGCGCCGCTGCTGGCCCCGGCCATCACCCGGATCACCGCGCTGTTCGGCCGGGTCCCGAAGGCGGTCACCGCCGACCGCGGCTACGGCGAGGCCAAGGTCGAGCAGGACCTGACCGGGCTCGGCGTCACCCGGGTGGTCATCCCCCGCAAGGGCAAGCCCTCCAAGGCCCGCCGCGACCACGAGCACCGGCGCGGCTTCCGCCGACTGGTGAAGTGGCGCACCGGCTGCGAGGGCCGGATCGCCTACCTCAAGCGCCGCTACGGCTTCGACCGCACCCTGCTCGACGGCCTGGACGGCGCCCAGGCCTGGTGCGGCCTCGGGGTGCTGACCCACAACACCGTCAAGATCGCCCACCTGATGCAGCACGGCGACCCCGCCCGCTCCGCGGCAACCGTAACCGAAGCGCCTCCCGCTCACCGACCGGCCGGCGACACCGGGCCACCCCGCGACCCACCGCGAGCCCGATCCACCGCCGCATAAACCGCGTTCCCGCTCTCCCGGCCGACCCGGCCTGCCCTTCCGGGCCCTCCCACAGCGGAGGGGACCCGGACAGGGGCCGGGAAGGCCGGGAGAGCGGGAGAATCGAAACCCTGCCCAACCCCTGACGCAGGCGGCGCCAAACCCCCTCAGCCCTTCTTCGGGGCGAAGTAGCTAGGCCCTCGACACCACCAGTTCCCCGCAGGCTGTCCACGGGGACGCGCTGCCTCCGCACGGCCGGCGAATTCGCCACCCAAGTTCACGCCATGGCGCCAGTCTCGACCCCGCGTGTTGCGCTTGACGCAACAGGATTGGCCGTTGGTTGTCCGCGCGCGTTGCCCCCTTGAGGTGCTTGCCGGACCCAGCCGCGGACCGCGCACCGGGCCTGGTCGACCGCCGGTTCG
>DASUPQ010000064.1 GCA_036280995.1 Actinomycetota bacterium
CTCGCCAAGGAACCCTTTGTCAGCATCACCACCTTCAGGCGCGACGGCACGCCGGTCTCGGTGCCGGTGTGGTGCGCGGCCGACAACGGCAGCCTGCTGGTCTTCAGCGAGGCCGACTCCTGGAAGGTCAAGCGGATCCGCCGCGACCCCCATGTCCGCCTGGCGCCCTGCAGCGCCCGAGGCACGCCGCGGGGCCCGGCGGTCGACGCCGACGCCAGGCTGGTGGAGGAGACCACAAGGGTCCGAGCGCTGCTGGCGCGGAAGTACCCGTGGGCGTGGCCGGCCTACCGGGCGCTCATGGTCGTGTCGGCGGCGATCCGGCGTCTCCGCCGACAGGGGCCGTCGCCGTGGCTGACGATCAGGATCACCCCCCGTTGAGGCGTGGCCGTATCCGACGCCCATCGCCGTAATCCAGTTCGAACGGCAAGGCGAGCCGCGGCCAGGGAGCGGAGCACTGTAGGCGTGCGAGCGAGAGCTTCAGGGCATACGCACCCAGGGGTGCGGGGCGCGGACGGCGCAAGCCGGACGCCTGGCGGCGCGAGACCCGCCTTCCGGAGGTGGGACCGGTACAACGTGACCGTCACCGCCGCGAACGCCACGGGAACGCCGGTAACACGACGCAGGCGAGCGATGCGTCGGTCATGGCCCGGCCGCGCTGGCTGGCGTGACCAGGTGGAAGTCGGTGAACTCATAGCGGAAGAACTCGCCCTCGCTCCACCGGTCGGTTCCATAGAACCACCCGCCCCGACCAGCGCTGGGAATCGTGACGCCGTCGAAGGTCGAGTAGCGGGTCAGCTCGTGCCCGAAGCGGTGCACGCCGAAGGTCCCGGTGCTGTCCGGGTCGCCCCAGCGGTCGAGGGCAACCGACCGCACCCGGGCGTCGTCGTCGAGGGTGTAGTGCACCTCGAGCTGGAGGTCGTCCAGGCGCCAGCTGGCGGTGAGGTGGTGGGAATCGGCCGCCGCCCAGGTCACGCCGAACCGCGGCAGCATTGCCGTGGGAACCCACACGGCCTCGGCGGCGACCCGGCCGGCCGCGCTGCGGGACAGGTCGGGCCCCTGGGCGTGGAGCAACCGGAGCAGGCTGAGGAGCGTCCATTGCATCGCCCCCTGCCCGTCGGCGTAGCGGTCGAAGCCGGCGATGACGCCGCCGGCTCGGGCGGTCCATACCAGCCCGTGGTGGGGGGCGTAGACCTGCCGGGCCCGGAACGGCATCCACCAGCGCCCCAGCTTGACCGCTCCCCGCATCCCCAGGCGGGCCGACCGCGCCAACGGCGTGCCGGCGGCGATCGAGGTCCGGAAGTACCGACAGACCGGGTCGGGCAGGCCCTGGAGCTCGCCCTCGTCGAACGAACCGGCGACCGGCGGGTCGGCCAGTTGGGCCTCGAGTTCGGACGGTGTGGCGTCTAGTGCAGTCGTGCTCATGTTTGCCTCCAACTACTGGCCATGAAGAGCCTCCCGTGCGCCTCCAGGCCCGGCTGGCTTGGTTGGCGGCTCCTCGGCACACCTGTTGGGTCTGGCTCAGGTGTGGATGGCGTCCAGGGTGATGCGCCGGGCGTGGATGCGGCAGATGACCCGGGTCTCCCGCCACCGTTGCGCGGCCGGGTAGATGTGGCCGTAGTAGGCCGGGTGGCGGGTGTACTTGCGCGTCAGCGCGTCCAGGTGGTCCAGGGCACCGTCGAAGACGAGCTCGGCGTGGCCGCGGAGCTGAAGGTAGCGGGCGGGGTTGTCGGGGTCGACGACCAGCAGGCTGACCTTGGGGTTGGCGGCCAGGTTGCGGCCTTTCTGCCGCTCCAGGGTGGTGTTGACTCGGGCCCAGGCGCCGTCCCAGTCGACCCAGACCAGGCTGGACTGGGGCTGGCCGTCGCCGCCCATGGTGGTCATGACCCCACAGATCGGCCGGGTCAGCAGGTCCAGATGGGAGGCCGGGACCGTTAGCGGCTTGGACGCGGACAGCGTGGTCATCTCCGTCCGCCCTTCTTCCCGGTGGCGTCCAACGCGACCACGTGGGTGGGCCGGATCCGGCACAGGACCGGGATCTCGGTGTCGGCGAAGCGGGCTGGGATGGCGTCGCCGAAGTAGCGGATCGGCCGTCCGGCGTAGGTGCTCGCGAGAGCGTCTAGGTGCTCGGCCGCGCCTGCCTGGGTCATCTCGACGACCCTGCCGCGGACCTCCAGGTAGCGGTTGGGCTGGCGCGGGTCATAGCACAGTAGGGTGACTCGGGGGTTGGCGCGCATGTTGCGCTCTTTGGCAAAGCCCCGCATGGTGTTGACCCGCACGCACACCCCGTCGTAGTCGCACCACACCACCGAGGTCTGCGGATAGCCCTTGGGGGTGACGGTGGTGAGGGCGGCGACCGGTGGGCACTGGACCAGGTCACGATGCGACGCCGGGATCTGGTCGGGCGGGTGATCGCTGCGCAGGCCGATGGTCCGCATCGCGTTCACCTCCCCGCCCTGGGAGCCTCGCCGGCCGGCGCGGCGACGTCTGTGGAGAGGAAGTCGCTGACGGCCTGCATGACCTCGGCGGGCTGCTCCAGGTCCGGACTGTGGCCGGCGCGCTCGACGATCCGCAGGCGGGCGCCGGGGATCCCGGCCGCCAGCTCGCGCTGGCACTCCGGCGGGAACAGGAAGTCGTGGCGCCCGGCCATCACCAGCGTCGGCACCGTGATCTCGCCGAGGCGGTCCATCACCGTCCAGCCCGGGAGCAGGTGGCGGCCGGAGAAGATCAGCGCCTGCGGCCGCGGCTTGAAGCGCCACCCGCCGCTGAGCATGTAGCGGAGGATCGGCCACAAGCTGGTGTCGTACGAGTACGCACTGCTGATCCGCAGGGAGATCGGCCACCACTCCCTCGGCGCGAGCTCGCCGTTGAACCAGCGCCGGACCAGCTCCACCTTCTCGGGGCTATAGCCGCGCTCGGCCAGGAGCTCGAGCGCGTGCTGCCGTGACCAGCGGCTGTCGCCGCCGGTGTCGAGCAGCACCAGGTGCGACAGGCTGTCGGGATAGCGCAGCGCGTACTCCAGGGCCACGTGGCCGCCGAAGGAATGGCCGAGCACGGCCCACCGCTCCAAGCCCAGCCGCTGGCGCAGCGCGTCGGTGTCGGCCGTCAGGTTCTCCCAGGTCATCGACGAGGGGGCGCCCGTGGAACGGCCGTTGCTGCGGTGGTCGTAGAAGACCAGGGTGAACTGGTCCGCCAACCGCCGAAATGGCAGCATTGACGTGTGGTCCGCGCTCGGCCCGCCGTGCATGAGCAGCAACGGGTCGCCGCGCCCGACGACCTTGACGAAGAGCGACACGTCCCGGATCGGCATTATTGCTGACCTGCGCCGCTCAGCCCTGAGCACTGACATGGGTCACCATCTCCCCAGTAGGACGGATCGACGTGGGATGGGTCGGCACGCCGAGCGCATGCAGCTCCTCGCGCAGGCCGGCCGCGAAGGCGTCCAGGTCGGGGTAGGCGTCTTGGTCGGCGACCACCCCGATGGCCAACGCTCCCGCGTACGAGAGCGCGCCCACCCCGAGGGGTTCGTTGGCGATCAGGGGCAGCAGCGGGAACACCTCCAGCACCCGCGCCCCGGCAAGGTACAGCGGCACCGAGGGACCCGGGATGTCCGCCGTGGTCGCGTTCACCCGCTGGCGCATGACGGCCACCAGCAGCAGCCGCCTGGCGACCCGGCCGCCAAACAGCGTCCCCAGCGACG
>DASUPQ010000065.1 GCA_036280995.1 Actinomycetota bacterium
CCCTGGAATGATTCCCTGGGCCCGGCGCCGGCGGGCGCTTCCTGAACCTTGCTCGCAAGGCTCCTGACCTGCGGATTCGTTGCGAATTGTCGCACCCATGGCCTACAATGGGCGCATGGAAGAAATGCTCGATGTCAATCAGCGACGCCGCCTCTACGGGCTCGCTGCCGAAATTCGTGCGGTGGAGGAGGGCCACAACGCCCGGGTGCTGCCGGACGGCTCGATCAGGGTGAAGGCCGAGTCGCATCCCGGGAGCTACCGCGTGGTGCTCCGGAAGATCGACGAGGGCTACCTGTGGTTCGGCTGCAGCTGCCGCTCCGGCGAGTACCGGACCTGGCTGCCGGTCCCGTGCAAGCACGCCGCCCTGGCCGCCCGCCGGCTGGAGCGGGAGGGACTGGCCCGCTGGGAGGACGGCACCTGGCGGCTGCGCGAACGGGCCCAGGTCCGCGGCGCCCGGCTGCTCCTGGCCCGCACCGTCCAGCGCCGACCGGCGCTGGTCGCCCCCGGGCTGGCCGACGCCGCCTGATGGCGCGCGGTTCCGCTGCCGCATCCACGATGCCGGCGCATGCACGGCGGCCTCACCACCTTGGGCCGGCCAGGTCCCAGCGGCTCGCGCCGTCCTAGCTACGAGACCCTGGTGGGCAGGCCGTCCCGGGGCGGCCGGAGGTGCCGTAGGCGCCTTGGATCCTGGCGTACACCTCGGCCATCTCCGCCTCTCCGAGGATGCGGGGGGTGAAGGCGGGGGCCAAGGAATGGGCCCGCAGCCAGACCTCGGCGACCCACTCCAGGTACAGGGCGCGGTCATAGGCCACCTCGATCGTCGGCCCGTAGGTGATGGCGCCGTGGTTGGCCAGCAGCACGCCCGAGCGGCCCTCGAGGGCGGCCACCACGTTGCCGGCCAGCTCCTGGCTGCCGAAGGTGGCGTAGGGGGCCACCCGGATGGGGCCGCCCATGACGGCCAGGACGTAGTGGATGGTGGGCAGCTCGTCCACCACCGTGGACACGACCGTGGCGGCCGTGGAGTGGGTGTGGACGACCGCCGCGGCGTTGGTGTGGGCGTAGATGAGCTGGTGGAAGGGAAGCTCGCTGGTCGGGGCGAGGTCCCCTTCCACCGGCGAGCCGTCCAGGTCCTGGACGCAGACCAGCTCGGGGGTGAGCGTGTCGTAGGCATGGCCGGCCGGCGTGACCGCCAGCAGGTCGCCGGCCCGGATGCTGAGGTTGCCCGAGGTCCCCACGACCAGCCGGTCGCTGGTCATGCGCCGCCCGTAGTCGGCGATCAGTTGACGCTCCCGATGAAGGCGCATGGGATACCCTCCGTGAGGCCGAACACAGCCTCTGTCTACGTTCGGGGTCGCCTGCCGCGCAGGTGCGCGTGGGCGGCGCCAGGCCGGTTGGGGGCCTGAACCCGCTGGCCGCCCGGGCGGGGTGGTCAGATGGCCTCGAAGCGCGGGTACTCGGGTCGCCACATGGCCTGGTAGACCTGCTGGACCGGGTTGTCGATGGTGACCTGGGCGAGGCCCTCGTCGTGGGCGGCCACGGCGACGGCGATGGCGACGGCGGCGGACACGGTGCGCAGGTCCTCGACCGGGGGCAGCAGCGGCGACCCGGGCGCGGTGGCGTCCGACAGGCGGGCCACGGCGTCGGCGGCCGCGGCGATCATCCGGTCGCTGATCCGGCTGGCCCGGGCGACGGTCACCCCCAGACCGAGCCCGGGGAAGACCAGCGCGTTGTTGGCCTGGGCGATCCGGTAGCTCCGGTCCTGGTACTCGACGGGCCCGAAAGGGCTGCCGGTGGCGACCAGCGCCCGTCCGCCCGTCCAGTTGATCAGGTCCTCGGGAAGGGCCTCGGCCCTGGAGGTCGGGTTGGAAAGGGGCATGATGATGGGCCGCTCAACGTGGCCGGCCATGTCCTTGACGATCGCCTCGGTGAACGCCCCGGCCTGGGTGGAGGTGCCGATCAGCATGGTCGGGCGCACGTTGGCGACGACCTCGGCCAGGCGGATGCCGTCGCCGCCGCTCGCCCAGCCGGCGACCTCGCCGGCCGGGCGGGCGTAGGGGAGCTGGAAGTCGTACATGCCCTGGGTCTCGTCGGTCAGCAGGCCGTTGCGGCCGAGCGGGTAGAAGCGACGGGCCGCCTCCTCGGCGGGGAGGCCCTCGCGGACCATGACGTCGCGCAGCATGTCGGCGATGCCCAGGCCGGCGGTGCCGGCGCCGTGGATGACCACCCGCTGGTCGCGCATGCGCTGGCCGGCCGCCCGGACCGCGGAGAACGCGGCCGCCAGGACCACCGCGGCGGTGCCCTGCATGTCGTCGTTGAAGGTGCAGACCTGGTCGGCGTAGCGGTTCAGGATCCGCCGGGCGTTGCTGGCGCCGAAGTCCTCCCAGTGCAGCATCGCGTGGGGGAACAGCTTGGTCGCCGCCGTCACGTAGGCGTCGATGAGCGCGTCGTAGCGCTCGCCGCGGACCCTGGGGTGCCGGTTGCCCAGGTACATCTCGTCGTTGAGCAGGGCCAGGTTGTCGGTGCCCATGTCCAGGACGACCGGGATCACCCGGCGCGGATGGATCCCGGCCGCGGCCGTGTACACGGCCAGCTTGCCGATCGCGATGTCGATCCCGCCGACCCCCTGGTCCCCGATGCCGAGGATGCCCTCGGAGTCGGTGGCCACGATCAGGTCGACGGCGTCGCCGCCGAGGCCGTAGTTGCCAAGGGCCGTCTCGACGTCCTGCGGCCCGTCGACGGACAGGTAGACCCCGCGCGGCCGCCGGTACTCGTGGCTGAACCGTTCGATCGCGATGCCGACGGTCGGGGTGTAGACGATCGGGAGCATCTCCTCGATGCGCTCGGTGAGCAGCCGGTAGAACAGCACCTCGTTGCGGTCGCGGAGGTGGGCCAGGTACACGTTCTTGGCCAGGTCGTCGGGCTGGCGCAGGTACTGCGCGTAGACCCGGCGCAGCTGGCCGTCGATCGTGGACACCCCGCCTGGCAGCAGCCCGGTCAGCCCCAGCGTCTCGCGCTCCTCCAGCGTGAACGCGGTGCCCCGGTTGATCATCGGCGTGGCCAGCACCTCGTTGCCGCGGGCCCGGATCCGGACCGGGTACCCGTCCTCGGGGCGACCCAGCTCGTACGGCCTCTCGTACATGTCGTCTCCTCTACGCACGGGGTCCGAGGACGTGGTCGATCAGCCAAGGATTGCGGAACGCGCCCCGCGGGTCGAGCCGGTCGGCCAGGCGCCTGAAGTCACCCAGGCGCTCGTACAGGGGGGCGATGGTGGTGGCGTCGGCCAGGAACACCTTGCCCCAGTGGGGTCGCGCCTGGCAGGGGGCGAGGGCGGCCTCCAGCTCGACGAGGGCGCGCTCGACCCCGGCCGGGTCGGGGTGCCAGGTGAAGTGGATGGCGATCGTGTCCTGCCGGTACTGGGGGCTCATCCACAGGTGGTCGGCGGCCACGGTTCGGACCT
>DASUPQ010000066.1 GCA_036280995.1 Actinomycetota bacterium
TTCATCCGTCAGGGGTGGCCGCAGGCCATGAGCCACTTATCAGAGATCGACAGCTGAGCACCATGCTAGCCAGCCTTTCCGCTGGTCGTTCGACTCCGTAGGTAGCACAAGGATGGGGGTGAATGCCGGCCCATCGGGCTAGTAGCCACGCAACCAGGCGATCGCACCGAGGGCGGCGATGCCGGTCATGATCCAACCGTCGCGGCGCCGGGCCGCCCAGGCGGCCCGTTCGGCCGGGCTCTGGCCGCGCAGCCACGCTTGGTGGGCCAGGTAGTTGGCCTGGCGCCACTCCCAGTAGTGCTGCTGGGTCTCGGCCCGCAGGCGGGCCAGCCGCTCACGCAGGAATCGCTCATCCACGTCGCACCCCCCGAACCAGCATCTCTCAGCATAGCTCAGGTTCAGATCCGGCTGGTCGATCCATGGATCGCCACCAGGCGGCGGCGCTGCTCGGAACTGGCCTCACCCACGCCGCCACGCTCTTGCGGTTGCATCCCAACGCTGACAAGACAGGTAGAACACCGGCGCACCTGCTTTGGGAGCAGCCCGAACAAAGCGCGGTGCGAAGCGGCGTTTGCGCAGGATCGGCGCGGCCGTTCCCTGCCGAATCAGGTGGTGTCGCTGGCGCTACTCCAACTCCAGGGTGGTCACGGCGGACACGCGCCTGAGCGGTGCGCGAGTCGCAGGTCGCGCAGTCACGGACGAGCATAAGGGCCGCAAGATCCTGGCTTTCTGGCTTTGCGCTTCGGCCGCCGTTCCGCGGTAGCCGCGTCGTGCGCCGGTTTCCGACTCAACGAGTCGTGCGCGTGAGCTGCTGTTTATCGGCGGACTGCTATCCCGTGCATGTTGCGGAGGAGGCCGCTTGTGGTGACCGTGCTTTGCGCTCCCGTGTTGGGATCGACGCGAAGGATGGCTCCGGTGCGGTCGGCGACCAGGATGGCGCCGTTGGCCTCGACTGTGACTGCCTGCGGAGCGCGGATCTTGTCGGCTTGCGACAAGACCGTTGGCGGTCCGCTTGTGGGATGGAAGCGCACCAGTTTTTGGTTTCCAGTCCCAGCCGTCGGGTCGCTCGTGACGACGAGGTTGCCGGTGGGCTCGACCGCGACACCGGTGAAGACGAAGCCCGGACTGTCGGCGCGGATCTTGGCGCCTTGGCCGATGTCGATGCGAATCAGACGGTTCGGATCCCCACTGAAGGCATCGTTCGGGTCGGTCACGATGGCGTTGCCGGCCGCGTCCAGCGCAACGGCAAACGGGAAGTCGAACCGGAAGTCGAGCGAGACGGCCCGGTGTTCCCCGTTCGCCGGATTGACGCGCATCACAACGCCCCGCGCCTGACCGGGGCGATCTGTGTAGGTCACCACGACCTGGCCGTCCGCCGCCAAGGCCAGCCCGTAGGGCTGCAGAAACAGCGAGGATGACGACACCTTGGTCTGCTGGCCGCTGTCGGGATCGACGGCGATCAGCCCGCCTGTGCCGAAGGCGGTTGCGTCGGCGACCAGCAGCCTGCCGTCGGCCAAGAACACCACATTCCACGGCACGACGAACATCCCACCTTGCGCCACCGTCGTCACCTGCCCATTGGCTGGGTTCACCGCGAACAGCCCAATGTTTTGGCCGTCGAAGCCGGGGTTGGCCGCCACGATGGTGCCGGGGGGAAGGGCCATGGCAGCCTCCCAACTGCTGGGCGGACCGCGCAGCCGCGGGCCGACCGAGGAACAGTGGCGACGACGCTGTCGGGTGCGCGGTTATAGGACCGGTCGGGTGCCAGGACCACCTCGCCCCCGGCCGCGGCGAGAGGAGTCTCACACGTGGTCGAGCCGCCGGCAACGGGCGAGGGTTGAGACTCGTAGGTTCACCGCCGGGCGCCTGTTGTGCTCCATCCTGGCTCCTGCGGCATCACCCTGCCGCTGTCGTCCCCGCGGGCAGGCCGGGGTGCGGGTGCCAGCGCCAGTCGCGAGAAGGCCACAGCCATCAAATAGTCAGCAAGACCGCGAGATGTTCAGACCTCACGTATTAGAGCTCAAGCACCTATCTTTAGCATTTACGGTACCCAAGCTAACCGCGACAGCTCTGCATAATTAAACCTCCGCCAAGCGATACAGCGGCCGACTACTCAATAGAGAATTTAAAGGTGAACTTTTCTCGATTTTCTTGACGAATCCTCCAGGTGGAGAGAGAATCCGCCGCGTTCGAGCGAGCGGCCGACACCGTAGTCCTCCGCTTCGGCGAGGGGGGCGGCCATGCAATGCCTTGCGTTGACTACGCTTTCACCTCTCTCACCTCCTTCTCCTCCTCGACTGAGGACCTGGGTTCCTTTTAGTGCGCGGGCACCACCGCCAGGGGAAGGATCACTGCAATTAGGGGGAGGTACCACACGCATGAAGCGTTCTATCGCGCGGCTGCTCGTCGTCACCGTCGCCGCATTGAGCCTACTTACCACCTTCGGGGGCACTGCGTTCGCGCAGTCCGGGCACTTTGTCGGCACACCGACATGCACCGACATCGGCACCCAGGTCGAGTGCAGCGGCAAGGTCGCCGGCCTTGGCGGCACGACCTTCACGATCCTGGTGTCGGCGCCGGGCACCGCCACCGTCGAGTGCACCAACCCGGCCGGCAACGTCGCCCCGGGGCAGACCTTTGACACCACCGCGACCGGACAAAGTGGGCCGTTCCCCACGCCGCGGAACGGCCAGGCCCGGTTCACCGTGACGACGGAGGCGCCCGCTGCTCCACCCGGCTCGTGTCCGAATCCGCAGTGGACCGCGGAGGTCGTTGACGTCGAGTTCGGGGACGCCACCATCACCCTCCGAGAGGACGGAGTGGTCTCGGACACGATCACCGTTCCGGTCACCTAGCAGCCACAGGTCAACCTGGCATCAAGGGAGCAGCCCCGTTGCGCGGGCTGCTCCCTTCTGCCCGAGGTCGACTGGCCGTGAAGCGGGCCGCCCCACGCGCGGCTGGCCCCAGCTGACCCTGTCGTAGCTACAACCACGACACCGCGGCCCTGGACCTGACCCAGGTCCAGGGCTGAACCGGCAGGCCACACCTTAGGTTGGAGGTTGGACCCCGCAAGGGTCGAGCCGGGGCCACAGCCCAGGACCTATCGTCGCTCCGGTCGGTCCCTACCATGAGTCGGGTGGTGGCTTGACCACGCCTGGCGAGCCGACAGCAGGCTCGGACCGTAACGATCCCGTACCGGCGACCCGCCAGCCTCCAAAGGGAGGCCGTGGACCCCGGGATCACGGGCCCGAGCCGCGAGACCGGCAGCTGATCTGTACGGCAACGCCAGGAGGGCCCACGAGCGAACTGGACGACTTCCTCACCACGACCCTCGCCCGCCAGCTCGAAGCGAGAAGGCGCTGATCAACGGCGACCCCGGGCCGCGGCTGGCCATATGGTCAACCCAGGACCCGGTGGCCATCTTCGGGGCGGACAAGAGCACCATCGGAGCCGAGGAGGCGCGCCAGGTCTTCCACTGGCCGGCGACGCGGTTCTCGGGCCTCACCGACTACCGCTTCGAGCTGGTGGCCGCCGGCGCCAGCGGGGACCTGGCCTACACCGTTGGCTACGAACACATCACCGTCTCCATCGACGGCGCCCCGGTCGCGCCGTTCACCCTGCGCGTCACCCACCTCCACCGCCGCGAGGACGGCGAGTGGAAGGTCGTCCACCGCCACGCCGACCACCCCACGACCGGTCAGCCCCCTTGCGCTGATGCAGCGACGGAGTAGGCATCACGGGGCAGGGTGATCAGCTTCGGTCGACATCCTCGTGTCACCCCATCCCCAAGTCCCTTGGCACTCGTACCGACCACCTGGAGTGACTACCAGGGCGGGCTCAGATTGCCTCCGAAGGCGGCGCGGACCGCAGGTCCGCCAAG
>DASUPQ010000067.1 GCA_036280995.1 Actinomycetota bacterium
CAGGTGGCGAGGGTCGCCGGTGGGTCGGGAAGGTGGCTGAGCAGCAGGCGGCAGGAGAGCAGGTCGGCCGGCGGGCACGGGAACGGGGCCCGGGTCACGTCGTGGACGGCGAAGGACATCCCCGGCGGCGCGTCCGCGGCGGCCAGGGCGACGAACGAGGCCGGCTGGTCGAGGCCGAGGGCGCGGCGCGGACCCAGGACCGAGGCCAGCAGGCGGGTGGTGTGGCCGGTGCCGCAGCCCAGGTCGACGGCCAGGCCGGGCTGGCGGCCGGCGAAGCGGGCCAGGAACGGGTGGCTGGCCGGCGCGAAGAGGTCGGCCAGCAGCCCCAGCCGCCGCGCCGCCGGCGCGGAGTCGCCGAAGGCGTAGCCGCCCACGGCGCTCGTCATGACCGGCTCGTTAGCCGGTCCAGCCGTGCAAACCTCGGCTTGATTGTCGCTTCCTCCATATAGGCTCCTCTGTTATGCGGCACACCACATTCCGTTTCGCGCTGGACCCGACGCCCGCTCAAGCGGGAATGCTGGCTCGTCATGCGGGCGCCTCCCGCTTTGCGTACAACCAGTGCCTGCGATTGGTTACCGACGCGCTCCAGAAAAAGGCTGGCGACCCAACGATAGCCGTGCCATGGTCTGGGTTCGATCTGATCAACACATTCAATGCCTGGAAGCGAAGCGAGGCCGCTGGACGCAGCTTCCTCGCTGCTCCCGACGGAATAATCACCAAGCAGGCTACCGGCCTGGTATGGCGACACGAGGTATCTGCACAGGTCTTTGAGGAAGCCGCCGTCGACCTTGGTCGTGCCTTGGCGGCCTACGAACAGGGTCGGGCTGGCAAGGCCAAAGCACGGAAGGTCGGCTTCCCGAGGCGCAAACGCAAAGGTCGCTGCCGCGAGAGCTTCCGACTCCGCAATAAGGCGGGCAGCGGCGGCGCCTGCTCGATCCGGGTCGGGGACGGCCATCCCCGCTCCGTGACCCTGCCCAGGATCGGCATGGTTCGTGTACATGACGACACCCGTCGGCTGCGGCGACTGCTTCGTCCCGACTCTAGAGACGATCCTGAGACCGAAAGGTCGGTGGTGGCGCCGCGGGCTAGGATCCTGTTCGCGACCTGTCGTCGGCATGGCGCTGGCTGGTTCATCAGCCTCAATATCGACGCGCCTGATTTCCACCCTCAGCGCCGTCACCCATCCCGCCCTGGCGACGACCATGGTGGGTTTGTCGGGGTGGACCGTGGCCTTTCCGCTTTCGCCGTGGCGGCCACCGCCACCGGAACAGAGGTTGGCCGCTTCACGGCACCTAAGAGCCGGTTTCAATACCGGCTTGGGTCTGTGTGAGGATCTCGGCCCATGACCGTTGAGGAGCTTGTTCCCGATGGATTGTGGGCCGAGATCGCGCCGCTGCTGCCGGCTCCGCCGCCTCGCCCCAGGGGTGGCCGCCGGCGGGTGCCCTACCGCAACGTGGTCGCGGGGATCGTCTATGTGCTGCGGACCGGGGTGCCCTGGCGGTACGTCCCCGCCCGGGAGCTGGGCTGTGGCAGCGGGGTGACCTGTTGGCGGCGGCTGGTGGAGTGGCAGCAGGCCGGGGTGTGGGAGCTGCTGCACGCTCGGCTGTTGGAGCGCGCCAATGCCGCGGGTGGGCTGGACTGGTCGGCGGCCAGCGCCGACAGCACCAGCGTGCGGGCCAAGCGTGGGGGGAACTGATCGGCGCCAATCCCACCGATCGCGGCAAGCCGGGCTCCAAGTACCACCTGATCGTGGACGGCGCTGGGCTGCCGTTGGCCGCGCTGGTGTCGGCGGCCAACACCCATGACTCGCGGCTGCTGGTGGCGTTGGTGGACCGGGTCGGGCCGGTGCGAGGACGGATCGGCCGGCCACGGCGGCGTCCTGAGCGGCTGTACGCCGACAAGGCCTACGACTTCTCACGCTGCCGACAGGCGCTGCGGGCGCGTGGCATCACCGCTCGGATCGCCCACCGTGGGATGGAGTCCAGCAGGCGGCTGGGTCGCCAGCGCTGGAAGGTGGAGCGGACCATCGCCTGGCTGCTGGAGCATCGCCGCCTCCAGGTCCGCTATGAGCGGCTGGCCGTGGTCCTGGAGGGGTTGTTGCAGCTGGCCTGTGCGCTGATGTGCTGGCGAACCCTCCGCACGATCAAGGAAGGAGTGTGATGGCTGGGGCCGCCGTCCCCGAGCTGCACCTGTACCAGATCAGCCGCTGGTGCCAGCAACGAGTGCCCGCCCAGGTGCGGGACCAGGTCCAGGTCGAGCACCGGGTGCGGGGGCGCACCGTGACCATCGTGGAGCGACGCCCACCCTGGCGGCCCGGGCTAGGACCGGAGTGGACGACCATGGCGATCGCCCAGCTGCGCTATGCCCCGCCCCCACCGGCAGGGGGTCGCTGGCGGCTGTACTGGGCCGACCGCAACCGCCGCTGGCATCTGATGGACGACGTGCCCGCGGCTGCCACCCCAGTCCCGCTGCTAGCCGAACTCGACGCCGACCCGACCGGGATCTTCTGGGGCTGACCCGGCCAGCATCATCGACATCCGCCCGCTCACAACACCAGTACTGAAACCAGCTCTAAGCCGCTCCAGCGCAGCATGCGGAGCCTGAGGAAGCAGTCGCGTGCGGTATCGCGCACTCAGCTCCGATCCTCCAACCACACCAAGGCGATCCGGCGGCTGTCCCGAGAGCACGCTCACATCGCCAACGTGCGCCGGAGCTTTCTGCACGAGGTCTCCAGCCAGCTCGTCAAGACCCACGATCGGCTTTGCGTGGAAGACCTCGCCGTCGCCAACCTGCTCGGCAACCGACCGCTTGCCCGCGCCATCAGTGACGCCGCCTGGACCGAACTAGCCCGGCAACTCAGCTACAAAGCGGTTTGGTATGGCGCTGAGCTGGTCGTCTGTGACCGTTGGGTTCCATCCACCAAGACCTGCTCACGGTGTGGGCGGGTCGGACCTCCAATGGAGCTGGGCAAGCGGGTATTCAGCTGCCACGGCTGCGGACTGGTTGTAGATCGAGACTGCAATGCGGCCGCCAACCTCGCCGCCTGGGCCGAGGCTGCCAGTATGGCCACATCTCAGGCCCCGGACCGCCAAGCGGGCGGCCGGGTCACCAACGCCTCTGGAGGGGAGGGCGCTGGCCATCGCGGCAGCGATGGTGAAACCAGCCCCAGAGAAGGAGGAACCGACACGCTCGCCCTCGCGGCGTGCCATCGGACGCCCGAGAAGGGCGCTGCCGGACGACCTCGTGTCGAGGAGCCCGACAGGCTTTAGTGGAACGACTCGCCGCAGGCGCAGGAGCCGGCGGCGTTGGGGTTGTCGATCGTGAAGCCGGACTTCTCGAGGGTGTCGAGGTAGTCGATGGAGGCGCCGCTGAGGTAGGGGGCGCTCATCTTGTCGGTCACGACGGCCACGCCGTTGACCTCGCCGCGGACGTCGCCGTCCAGGGAGCGGTCGTCGAAGAACAGGGCGTAGCGGAGCCCGGAGCAGCCGCCCGGCTCGACGGCGACACGCAGGGCGAGGTCGTCACGGCCCTCACGGGCCAGCAGGTCACGGACCTTGGTCGCGGCAGCCTCGCTGAGCGCGACAACCGATCCTGCCTGGGTCACCTCGGACATCCATGCTCCTTTCGCGTTGTCATGCCAGGACGCCGGCGTGGCTGGCGTCCT
>DASUPQ010000068.1 GCA_036280995.1 Actinomycetota bacterium
TCCCGCACGTTGCGGGTGAGCGATGCGGCGCGCTCGTACTCCGCCCGCGCCTCATCGGCCCGCCCCAGCTTGGCGAGCAAGTCGGCCCGCACACTGGGCAGGAGGTGATAGCTCTTGAGTGAGGGCTCCACCAGCAGCGGGTCGACCAGCGCCAGTCCGGCGGCGGGGCCATCGGCCATCGCGACCGCCACCGCCCGGTTCAGCTCGACCACGGGCGAGGGCGTGACCCGGGCGAGCGCCTGGTAGAGCGCGGCGATCCGCCGCCAGTCGGTCTCCTCCGGCGTTCGCGCTCGGGCGTGGCAGGCGGCGATGGCGGCCTGGAGGCCATAGGAGCCGAGTCCGCCCGCCAGCGACTCGGCGCGCTCGAGCGCGGCGAAGCCGCGGTGGATGAGAAGCTGGTCCCAGCGTCCCCGATCCTGGGCCAGCAGCAACACCGGCTCTCCCGAGGGCCCGACGCGGGCGCGCAGGCGGGACGCCTGGATCTCCATCAGGGCGACGAGCCCGTGGACTTCCGGCTCGTCCGGCGCGAGCTCCGCGAGGACACGACCCAGGCGGAGCGCCTCCTCGCAGAGCGCCGGGCGGATCCAGTCCTCCCCGGCGGTGGCCGCGTACCCTTCGTTGAAGATCAGATAGATCACCTCGAGCACCGACGAGAGCCGGGCCGTCAACTCCTGCCCGCTCGGCACCTCGAACGGCACCCCGGCATCGGCGAGGGTCCGCTTGGCGCGTACGATGCGCTGGGCCAGCGTCGCCTCGGGCACCAGGAACGCGCGGGAGATCTCCGAGGTGGTGAGGCCGCCGAGCAGTCGGAGGGTGAGGGCCACCCTGGCCTCGGTCGGGAGCACCGGATGGCAGGCGATGAAGATCAGGCGCAGGAGATCGTCGCCGACGTGATCGTCCAGGGCGGCGTCGAGGTCGGGCACCGAGGCCTCGTGCTGCGCCTCCAGCTCGTGCCCGAGCTGTGCTTCCTTGCGCAGATGCATCGAGCGGCGGCGCAGCTGGTCGATGGCGCGGTGCTTGGCGGTCGCCATGAGCCAGGCGCCCGGCTTGTCGGGCACGCCGGATCCCGGCCACCGCTCCAGCGCCGCGACCAGTGCGTCCTGTGCCAGGTCCTCGGCCAGCCCCACGTCGCCCACCAGGCGGGTGAGACCGGCGATGAGGCGGGCCGATTCGATCCTCCAGACCGCCTCGATGGCGCGGTGCGTATCGGTGGCCGTCACGGCTACCAATCAGGCGCGCCCCGCTCCCCAATGCAAGGCGATCCGGTGCCGGCACCTGCTATCGACAGCGGCCTCCTGCGCTTGCGACCAGCGGCGCCCGCGAGCAGAATAGCTGGACTTCGGCAAGGAGACGGTGATGAGCGGTGTACGGCTTCTGGTAGGAACGAGAAAGGGCGGATTCGTCCTCACGGCCGACGGCAAGCGGGACCGGTGGGAGGTGTGCGGGCCCTACTTCGCCGGCTGGGAGATCTATCACATGAAGGGATCTCCCGCGAACCCCGACCGGGTGTGGGCATCCCAATCCAGCAGCTGGTTCGGCCAGGTGGTGCAGCGATCGGACGACGGCGGGACCAACTGGGAAGCGGTCGGCAATCAGTTCACCTACGACGGCGTCCCGGGAACCCACCAGTGGTACGACGGCACCCAGCATCCCTGGGAGTTCGCGCGGGTCTGGCACTTCGAGCCCTCCCTGGCCGATCCGGACACGGTGTATGCCGGCGTCGAGGACGCGGCGCTCTTCCGCTCAACCGACGGTGGCCGGAGCTGGCAGGAGCTCTCCGGCCTGCGCCGCCACAGCTCGGGTCCCCGCTGGCAGCCCGGGGGGGGCGGCATATGCCTCCATACGATCATCCTCGACCCTGCCGATCCCGGCCGGATCTTCATCGCCATCTCCGCGGCCGGCGCGTTCCGCAGCGACGACGGCGGCGAGACCTGGCGGCCGGTGAACCGGGGACTCAAGTCCCAGGGCATCCCGGACCCGGATGCCGAAGTCGGCCACTGCGTGCACCGGATCGCCATGCATCCCTCCCGCCCCAACGTCCTGTTCATGCAGAAGCACTGGGATGTGATGCGCAGCGACAACGCGGGCGAATCCTGGTACGAGGTCAGCGGCAACCTGCCGTCCGACTTCGGGTTTC
>DASUPQ010000069.1 GCA_036280995.1 Actinomycetota bacterium
GTTCACGCACTCCTACTGACGCCATGTGCTAGTTGTAGCACATTGCGCGACGTTTGTGCAGACGTTGTGCAGGAGTACCTGCGATGGCTTCAGACCGCCGACGCTGGCGGTGACGACCCCGCTGGCTGACCCGATGCTCGCCGGAGTTCGTCGACTTTGCCCCGGTACGGCGCTTGCGTTGTACAGTCCATGATGTCGCAGCGACGCCGTGGCCCATCATCGTCGACAGGAGCCCCCCGATGAGCGACACCCCCCCACTCGATGGCCGCGGCCAGCCGATCGCCGAGATCGACGCGAGCCATCCGCAGTCGGCCCGGATCTACAACTACTGGCTGGGCGGCAAGGACAACTACCCGGTCGACCGGGAGATGGGCGAGCAGATCCGCCAGCTCCTTCCCGGGATCCCCGAGATGGCCCGCCACCAGCGCGCGTTCCTGATCCGGGTGGTGACCTACCTGGCCGGAGAGGTGGGCATCCGGCAGTTCCTGGACATCGGGACCGGCCTGCCCACTGCTAACAACACCCACGAGGTCGCCCAGCGGGTGGCTCCGGAGTCGCGCATCGTCTACGTCGACAACGACCCGGTGGTCCTGGTGCACGCTCGGGCTCTGCTGACCAGCAGCCCCCAGGGCGTCACCCAGTACGTCGACGCCGACCTGCGCGACCCCGACAAGATCCTGGCGGAGGCCAGCCGGACCCTGGACTTCGACCAGCCGGTGGCGGTCATGCTGCTGGGGATCATTCACCACCTGACCGACCACGACGAGGCCACTGCGGTGGTGAAGCGGCTGGTAGACGCCGTGGCCCCCGGCAGTTACCTGGTGATCACCCAAACCACCAACACCGTCACCGGGGCCGCCATGGACGAGGCCGTGCGCCAGTGGAACGAGGCCAGCCCGACCCCGATCGTCATCCGTACCCCCCAGCAGATCGCTGGCTTCTTCGATGGCCTGGAGCTGCTGGAACCGGGGGTTGTGTCCACCACCCAGTGGCGGCCCGATCCTGCCGACTCCGGCAGCCAGGAACCCATGGATGAGTTCTGCGCGGTGGGCCGCAAGCCCTGACCCGCGGCAGGCGCCGGTCCGGCAAGAGATCTACTGCGCTACCGCAGCAGCGGAAAGACCGTCGCATTGACGACGATGCCAAGGGCGACGCCGGCGAGGACCTGCGCCGGTGTGTGATCACCGACCTGGACCCGGGACCAGGCGATGAGGGCCACCAGCGGCCAGACGGCCAGCAGCGCCGGTCCGAACACCAGCGTCAGCACGGTGGCGGCGCCGGCCGCGATCGCGGCATGCACCGAGATCTTCCACCACAGCGTGACCACCCAGCCGCCGGCCACCCCGACCGCGATCGACGCCAGCAGGGCGACCATCTCAGCCGGGGCGTCCAAGGCCGCCAGCACGGCCAGCCCGAACAGGATCGAGGCGATGGCCACGCCCCCGAACCGGATGCGCTGCTTCCGGAGGCTGATGTTCCGGTCGCTGAGCCGCCCTCGTCGGACGCCGCGGAGGATGAGGGCATAGGGCAGCACGCTGGCGAACAGGGCCGCGATGGTGCCCCAGACGACCGCCATGGCCCGAGTCGGGCTGCTGACCCAGGCGACGGCCAGGGCCACGGCGACCAGGATCGGCGGCGGCGACAGCAACTCACCGACCAGCCGGGCACCCGCAAGCGTCGCGGGATGGGCTGTGCCAACTCCTGATCGCCGTACCTCATGCTCATCGTCGAGGCTTCCGATCGGTTCGGCGGGCATGGCGTACCTCAGGGCTGAGGGAACAGCAGCCGCCGCAGCGCCTCCTCCACCGCCGCGCGCGGATCGCCTGCGTCCGCGGGAGCCCGCCACGCGACGACGGCGTCCGGCCGCACGAGCACCGCGCCGTCGGGGCCGAGGCCGTAGGCCTGGGCGAACGTCTCGCCCTTGTCGACCAGGTCGCCGTCCGGTGCCACGCGGTAGCCGCGCACCGGGCAGCCGAGCGCGACGCCGGCCTGCGACGCGGCGTCCAGCCACCGCTGGCCGCCCGCTGCGGCCAGCAGGGCGAAGCCGCGGCCGAGGACGTCATGCACCGAGCCGGGCGCGCCGTCGATCTCCACCGGCAGGTGCGGGGCCCGCACCCCCACCCGCCCGGTCGGTGTGCGAGGGTTCTCCAGCACGGCCCCGTCGTCCCCGCCCTCCGGAAGCAGCCCGGCCGACCGGTACACCGGGCCGAGCTCGATCGACGCGTCGTCCATCGGGTCGGCGAGGTTCTCCCGGGAGAGCGTGGGGTCGACCCGCAGCACATAGCGTGTGTACGCCTGCTCGACGACGAGGTCGCACACCGGACGGCGCTCGGCGTCGTAGGTGTCCAGCAGGCCGGCGCCCGCGGTCCCGCCGACCACCGCGGCCAGCTTCCAGGCCAGGTTGTGCGCGTCGCCGATACCGGTGTTGCCGCCGAAGCCCCCGGTGGGCGGCATGACGTGGGCGGCGTCCCCGGCCAGGAACACCCTCCGGTCGCGGAAGCGCGACGCGTGCGCCGCCGCGGCCGTCCAGCGCTGCACGTTGTCGATCTCGACCGGGATGTCCGCGCGGCCGAGCGCCTTTCGGACCAGCTCGGTCGCCCAAGCCGTGTCCATGGTCTCGCCGACGGCGGTGTTCTTCGTGCCGTCCGGGTCGATGGTGGAGAACACCGCGAGGAAGCCGGAGTCGCCGGTGATGGAGAACCGGAAGAACCCGAGCAGCTCCGGGTGGTTGACGTAGACCACGCTGAGGTTGCGGTCCCCGATGAGCTCGCGCAGGTCCGCGCGGAAGTAGATGGTGACGCAGTCGGCGAACGCCCCGCGCCCGGCCAGTTCGATGCCACAGCGCCTCCGGACCGGGCTGTGCGCGCCGTCGGCGGCGACCAGGTAGTCGGCGCGGACGGTCTGCTCGGCGCCGCCGTCCCGGGGGCGGAGGACCGCCGTGACCCCGTCGTCGTCCTGCTCGAAGGAGACCAGCTCGGTGGCGTAGGCGTGCTCGGCGCCGCGCTCCTGGGCCGACCGGCGCAGCAGCGGCTCCAGCCCGATCTGGGTGATGAACAGCCGCGACGCGGGGCTCAGCGCCTCGACGCCCTCGTTGAAGTTCCGGAAGAAGAACTTCATCTCCGGGCTGGCCAGGCTCTCCACCGAGACGATGGCGCCGTTCTGCACGAACTCCTGCGCCGACGCGGACTCGATCTCCGCCTGCAGCCCCACACTGCGGAAGATCTCCATGGTCCGCTGGTGGAACGAGGCGGCCCGGGGGTGGACCGCGGTGCCGCGGTGCCGCTCGACCAGCAGGTGTGGCACGTCCTGCGCGGCCAGCAGCAACGACGTCGACAGCCCCACGAGGCTGCCTCCGACGATCAGCACGGGCACCTGGCGGTCGCTCATCGAGACGTCCCCTCGCGCGTCCGGCGGTCACGGACATTCGTCCCGCGTGGCGGCCCGCCGACGCCGATGGCGCCACCCTGGTAGGTGGGTGAGGGTGTGTCAAGGGTCCGGCGGCTCATGCGTCGACCCCGCGTACGCGGAACCGGCGCCACCGGGCGTTCAGGCCCTGCCCGTCGAGCGAGCGGCTGCGGCCGTCGCGGATCGGCAGCATCGTCCAGATCCCGAACCCGATGCGGACGCGTTCGGGGATGAGGGTGCCGGGGGCCTGGTACACCGTGCGGCCGTCGACGCGCCAGGCCGCGGTCGA
>DASUPQ010000070.1 GCA_036280995.1 Actinomycetota bacterium
GTAGTCCCGGATGTGCCGGACGATGTGCTCCATGATGGGCCGGTTGCCCACCGGGAGCATGGGCTTCGGCTGGTTGGCGGTGAGGGGGCGCAGGCGGGTGCCCTCGCCGCCGGCCATGATCACCGCCTTCACCGGCATCCCCCGCGGGGCCGAGCGGACGAGACGCTTGCAGCCATGGAGATTCGTTCCCTTGTCTTCGGCGCCCTGCCAGGGACGCGTGGCCGGTCGGGGCGGCCGGCCGGTGGGGTCGCGGCACCTGGGCGCCCGGACCGGGGTCCTGGGTACGGACCGGCTCGGCCAGACGGCCGGCGGCTCCTGTCGGCGCTAGGAGCCGGCCTCCGCCCGGTGGCCGAGCCGTTCGAGCACCATTCTGACGTAGACCGCCCCGGCGAGGTAGTACATCGCCACCCCCACCCACAACCCGGCCAGCCCGAGCAGGCGGGCGGCGTCGGCCACGGCCACGTCGGTCGCCCCCAGGGTCAGCACCGGCAGGGCGAACAGCAGCACCAGGGTGGCCGCCTTCCCGAGCAGGATCACCTCGGGCGGCTCGATCCCGCGCCGCTTCAGCAGCGGCCAGCCGCACAGCAGCACCAGGTCCCTCGCCACCAGCAGCACCGCCGCCTGCCACGGCACCACCCCCTGGAACACCAGCGCGATCGCCACCGACGCGATCAGCAGCCGGTCCGCCAGCGGGTCGAGCAGCTGCCCGAGCCGGCTCACCTGCCCGGTCCGCCGGGCCAGCCACCCGTCCACCCAGTCGGTCGACCCCACCAGCGCCGTCAGCACCAGCCCCCACCCGTACCGCTCGGTGGCCAGCAGGTAGGCGCAGACCGGCATCAGCAGCAGCCTGACCAGCGTGACGGCGTTGGGCACGGTGAGGATCGCGCTCGACACCCGCCGGCTGGGCCCCAGCGGCCCCGGGACCTCGGCCGGCACCGGGTCGCCCGCGTTCCCGGCGGCCGGGGGCGGGTCGGGGGCCGGGTGCGGGTCGGACCGGTTGGTGTCGTTCATGCCGTGGAGCGTAGACCACCGCCCGGCCATGTGCGCCGGTGCCCGCGGCTGGAACGGCCGGCCTGGCGGCGGGCCGGTGCCCGGCGCGCCATCGGCCCGGCGCGAGAGATGCGTAGCTGCCCGTCGAGCCCGGGGTCAGGGACAGGCGAAACGCGCTCGTTCGCTGGGCGGTTCTTCTGGTGGAGGTGCTGCCATGACTGAGCCGCAGAAGCTTGCCGACCTGGTGCCGGTCGAGGTCCTGACCGAGGTGAACACCGCCATCGCGGTGCTCGAGATCCAAGGCCCGGCCATCACCGAAGCGCTGCGGCAGCTCGACCGGGCGACCACGATGGCCTGGAAGGCGGTGAACATGCTGGGGGTGACCGACGACGAGTGGGGGCTCGTCAAGCGCGAACTCGGTATCGAGCGTGGCTGGGATGCGGCCTACCAGCTGGTCTCCACCTTCGACCTGCCGAGCATGCAGCCGTCCGCCGACGTAACGGCTGCCGGCCCGTAAGCGCTCCTTCTGGCGGGAGAGGTGCCAGGAAGTGCGGACGCCCTCGGTCGCTACCACGGCCGGGGGCGTCCGCCTGTTTCCAGGTGGCGCCGCCGTGGTAGGTGGCGTACTTCGGTGGTCGGGAGTTGTTTCGGGGCTCGCCGTCCACCCAACCGGGCTGGCGATCGGCCCTGGGAGTGAGCTGCCCCACAGCTTGGTCCGGTCAGCTGCAGGTGCCGTCCCGGCGCTTCCGAGTCGATGTAACGCCTGAGGCCGGCAAACGTTCTTGGTGATGCTGCGCGCGACACACGGCCCCGGCTGGGAGGACCCCGGGGCCGTGTATGTCTGAGACGTTCGTCTGTGTGAACGGTAACGCCGGGCCCGCTGTTGGCGTTCCTTCGAATGTCGATGGGCGGGGTGCGCGTCCTACCCTGCGCCTCCCCGGGACAGCCAATCGACCCAGGGCCGACTGCCCCGCGAAGCGACGCCCAGGCCGCGACCCCGGGGAGTCTCTCCCCGGGGTCGCGGTGCACTCTGGCCACCGCACCAGCAAGGACGCCGGGTGGGCCCGGGTCGTGTTGCCCGTCCACGCCACCAGCCGGCGAGCGCTTGCCGACGCAACGCGTTGGAGCATGCCCTCTGGCTCCTGGCCGCCTCGACCGGGATGCGTCGCGGAGAGTGCCCGGCCTCCAGTGGCCCGACATCGACCTCGGCCGCGCCCGGCTGGCTTGTGGGGCCGCTGGACTGCGGAGATTGCGTGGTCGGGACGGCCGGATTTGAACCGGCGACCCCCAGTCCCCCAGACTGGTGCGCTAACCAAGCTGCGCCACGTCCCGAACGCGGGCCCGAAGGCCCGAAACGGCCGTCAGGATATCACGGCCATTGGCGCCTTCCGCCGGTCGGCTAGCCCCGGCGGTCGGCGCCCGCGGGCCGCTCGCGGGTCCGGACCCGGACCACCAGCCGGACCGGCGTGCCCTCGAACCCGAAGGTCCGCCGCAGGTCCCGCTCCAGGTAGCGGCGGTAGCTGGGGGTGAGCTGGCCGCTGGTGAACAGGACCACCTCGGGCGGGTCGACCCTGGTCTGGGTGGCGTAGCGGACCTTGACCGAACGGCCGCGCACCGGCGGCGGCGGCGTGCGCTCGGTCGCCTGCCCCAGCCACTGGTTGAGGGCCGCGGTGGGGATGCGCCGGGACCGCTCGGCCAGCACCCCGTCGACCAGGCCCCAGATCCTCTCGACCCCCCGGCCGGTGCGGGCCGAGACGCGCAGCATCGGCGCCCAGTCCACGAAGTACAGCTTGCGCTCCAGGTCGACGCCGAACTGGCGCCGCGCCTCGTCGTCCATGAGGTCCCACTTGTTGGCCAGCAGGACCAGCCCGCAGCCGGCCTCGACCGCCCGGACGGCCACCTTCTGGTCCTGCTCGGCCACGCCCAGGGGCGCCTCGAGCACGAGCAGGGCCACGTCGGCCCGGTCGACCGCCTCCAGGCTGCGCACGAAGGCGAAGTAGTCGGCCCCCTCGGCCTGCTGGAACGAGCGCCGCATGCCGGCGGTGTCGACCAGCCGGTAGCTCCGTCCGGCCCACTCCACGATCGAGTCGACGGTGTCGCGGGTCGTGCCCGGGGTCGGGTCGACGATGGCCAAGTCCCGGCCGGCCAGGCGGTTCAGCAGGCTGGACTTGCCGACGTTGGGCCGGCCGACGATGGCCAGGGCCGGGACCTCGGGCTCGGCGTCGGCGGTGGCCGTGTCGCCGAGGCGCCCGACGACCGCGTCGAGCAGGTCGCCCGAGCCGCGGCCGTGCAGGCTGGACACGGCCAGCGGCTCGCCCAGCCCCAGCGACCACAGGTCGGCGACCTGCGGCTCGGCGGCGGCGCTGTCGACCTTGTTGGCGACCAGCAGGACCGGCACCTGGCCGCGGCGCAGGCGGGCGGCTACGGCGGCGTCCTCCTCGGTGACCCCGACGGTGGCGTCGACGACGAAGAGGACGAGGTCGTCGAGCGGCTCGGCACCGAGGCCGCGGCCGGCGAGGAGCCCGAGGTGCCGGCGCTGGCGATCGTCGGCCGGCCCAACGTCGGCAAGTCCAGCCTGCTCAACCGGCTGGCCGGCCAGGACCTG
>DASUPQ010000071.1 GCA_036280995.1 Actinomycetota bacterium
GCGGCGCCGGTGATCATGTTCTTGATGTAGTCCGCGTGACCCGGCATATCCACGTGCGCGTAATGCCGGTTCGGGGTCTCGTACTCCACATGGGAGATGTTGATCGTGATGCCCCGCTGCTTCTCCTCCGGCGCCTTGTCAATCTGATCAAAGGGAGTGAACGGCACGTCAGGGTTCCGCTCGTGCAGGACCTTGGTGATCGCCGCCGTCAAGGTCGTCTTGCCATGGTCGATATGACCCATCGTCCCAATATTCAAATGCGGCTTCGTCCGCTCAAACTTCTTCTTCGCCATGGGGAACGGTCTCCTCTCCTACTCCCCGCGAATCTTCGCGACGATGGTCTTGGCAATGTTCTCGGGCACCTCGGCGTAGCGGCCGAAGTGCATGGTCGACGTGGCCCGGCCCTGGGTCATGGAGCGCAGGTCGGTGGTGTAGCCGAACATCTCGGCCAGCGGCACCGAGGCCCGGATCACCTGGGCGTTGCCGCGGGGCTCCATCTTCTCGATGTGGCCGCGGCGGCCCGACAGGTTGCCCATCACGTCACCGGCGAACTCCTCGGGCGTGACCACCTCGACGTCCATGATCGGCTCCAGCAGCGCCGGGCTGCCCCGGCGGGCGGCCTCGCGGAGCGCCATCGAGCCGGCGATCTTGAACGCCATCTCGGAGGAGTCGACCTCGTGGTAGGACCCGTCGTGCAGGATGACCCGGAGGTCGACCATCGGATAGCCGGCCAGCACGCCGGAGCTCATCGCGTCCTGGATGCCGGCGTCGACCGACGGGATGTACTCGCGCGGGATCTTGCCGCCGACGATCTTGTTGACGAACTCGTACCCGCCGCCGTCGCCGGCCGTCGGCTCGACGTCGATCTCCACGTGGGCGTACTGGCCCTTGCCGCCGGTCTGCTTGACGTGCCGGTAGACCAGGTTGGTCACGGGCCTGCGGATCGTCTCGCGGTAGGCGACCTGGGGCCGGCCGACGTTGGCGTCGACCTTGAACTCCCGCAGCATCCTGTCCACCAGCACCTCGAGGTGCAGCTCGCCCATGCCGGCCAGGATGGTCTGCCCGGTGTCCTCGTCGGTGTGGACCCGGAAGGTCGGGTCCTCCTCGTCGAGGCGCTGCAGGGCGGTGGCCATCTTGTCCTGGTCGGACTTGGTCTTGGGCTCGATGGCGACCTCGATCACCGGGTCGGGGAAGCTGATCGACTCCAGCTCGATCGGGTTCCCGGGGTCGCAGAGGGTGTCGCCGGTGGTGGTGAACTTGAGCCCGACCGCGGCCACGATGTCGCCGGCGAACACCGCGTCCTTGTCCTCGCGGTGGTTGGCGTGCATCTGCAGCAGCCGCCCGATCCGCTCGGTGCGGTCCTTGGAGGCGTTGAGCACGCGGCTGCCGGCCTTCAGCGTCCCCGAGTAGACCCGGAAGTAGGTGAGCTTGCCCACGTACGGGTCGCTCATGATCTTGAAGGCCAGGGCGGCGAACGGCTCGTTGTCGTCGGCCTTGCGCTCCAGCACGGCCGCCTCGTCGCCGACCTTGGTCCCCTGGATCGGGGGCACGTCCAGTGGCGAGGGCAGGTACCAGACGACCGCGTCCAGCAGCGGCTGCACGCCCTTGTTCTTGAAGGCGGTGCCGCACAGGACCGGGGTGATCTGGTTGGCGATGGTCGCCTTGCGGATCACCCTGCGGAGCTCGGCGACGGTCGGCTCCTCCTCGGCCACGTACTTCTCCATGAGCTGCTCGTCGTGGTCGGCCAGCAGCTCGAACAGCCGGTGGCGCCACTCCTCGGCCAGCTCGACGTACTCGTCGGGGATCGGCCGGTCCTCCCACTCCTCGCCCATGCCGTCGCTCGGCCAGTAGTGGCCGCGCATCTCGACCAGGTCGATGACCCCGTGGAAGTTGCTCTCCACCCCCCAGGGGAGCTGGAGCACGGCCGGGGTCGCGCCCAGGCGGTCGACGATCATGTCCACCGTGCGGTGGAACTCGGCCCCGACCCGGTCCATCTTGTTGACGAAGCAGATCCGGGGGACGCGGTACTTGTCGGCCTGGCGCCACACCGTCTCGGACTGGGGCTCGACCCCGCTGACGGCGTCGAACACGGCCACCGCCCCGTCGAGCACCCGCAGGGAGCGCTCGACCTCGACGGTGAAGTCCACGTGCCCCGGGGTGTCGATCAGGTTGATCCAGTGATCGCGCCACCTGGTGGTGGTCGCGGCCGAGGTGATGGTGATGCCGCGCTCCTGCTCCTGCTGCATCCAGTCCATGACGGCGGCGCCCTCGTGGACCTCGCCGATCTTGTAGGTGCGGCCGGTGTAGTACAGGATCCGCTCGGTGGTCGTGGTCTTCCCAGCGTCGATGTGGGCCATGATCCCGATGTTGCGGGTGCGCTGAAGCGGGAACTCGCGGATCGCGAGCCCCTTGGCGCTGCCCTTGCGGTCGACTGCTGTGTTCGTCATGCCTCTCTCAGGTGTTGGTGTGTCACCAGCGGTAGTGGGCGAAGGCCCGGTTGGCCTCGGCCATCTTGTGGGTGTCTTCCTTCCGCTTGACCGCGGCCCCGGCGCCGTTGGAGGCGTCCAGCAGCTCGCCGGCCAGGCGGTCGGCCATGGTCTTCTCGCGGCGGTTGCGGGAGAAGCCGACCAGCCAGCGCAGGGCCAGGGTGGTCGAGCGGCCCTGCCGGACCTCGACCGGGACCTGGTAGGTGGCCCCGCCGACCCGGCGGCTCTTGGTCTCCAGCACCGGGCGGACGTTCTCGACCGCCCGCTTGAGCGTGGTCACGGGGTCGTTGCCGGTCTTGCGCCGGCACTGCTCGAGGGCCGAGTAGACGATCCGCTCGGCCGTGGAGCGCTTCCCCTTCAGCAGGATCTTGTTGATCATCTGCGTCACCAGCTGCGACTGGTAGATCGGGTCCGGCGTGAGCGGCCGGCGGCTTGCTGGTCCCTTCCGCGGCATCGTTGCGTTCCTCCTAGACCTGCTTGCCCTTGGCGCCGTAGCGCGAGCGGGCCTGCCGGCGGTCGCGGACGCCCTGGGTGTCGAGGGTGCCGCGGATGACCTTGTAGCGGACGCCGGGCAGGTCCTTCACCCGGCCGCCGCGGACGAGCACGATGGAGTGCTCCTGCAGGTTGTGGCCAACGCCCGGGATGTAGGCGGTGACCTCGATGCCGCTGGACAGGCGGACACGGCACACCTTGCGGAGCGCCGAGTTGGGCTTCTTGGGCGTGGTCGTGTAGACGCGCGTGCAGACCCCCCGCCGCTGGGGCGAACCCTTGAGCGCCGGGGTCTTGGTCTTCTCGACCTTGCTCTCGCGGCCCTTGCGGACCAGCTGGGCGATCGTTGGCAATCTCTGCTCCTTGCCGACTGTTCCTGCTGCTCGTTCAACTCCACGGTGTCGGGCGTTTATTCCGTTTCCCGAGCGCCCGGCACCACAATCTCGTTCGTCTTGGTCGGTGGGGGCGCGCGTTCGCGACGGCTTCGCCGAAGCGCGATCGCGAATGGTAGCGGAGGGCCGCTGACCTCGTCAAACCGATTGCCGGGAATCGGCACGTAACGTCCTCTTGACAACGCAAGCAGCCCCGCGCGTGAATGTCCCAACACTGTTCGGTATGACCGAACACGGGGATGGAGGACCCCGCCTCTTCAAGAGTCCGTCAGGGCAGGGGGGAGCAAGGAGGGCTGTTCGTTGCGGCGCAACACATTGACTGCCGAGCTGTTGGCCGAGTTCCTCGGCACCTTCACGCTGATCGTCTTCGGTTGCGGCGTGGTCGCCCACTTCGTGCTGCGCAACGCCGTCGGCGACCCGGCCCCGGGGGCCGCCAACACCTTCGGCGACTTCACCACCGTCAACTTCGCGTGGGGCTTCGGCGTGGTCATGGGGGTGTACGTGGCCGGGGGGGTGAGCGGCGCGCATATCAACCCGGCGGTGACCACCTCCCTGGCCCTGCGGCGGGGGTTCCCCTGGGGGAAGGTCGGCCCCTACATCGTCGCCCAGGTCGCCGGGGCGTTCGTCGCCGCCCTGCTGATCCGGTGGAACTTCTACGAGTGGTTCAACCAGGTCGACCCGGGCAAGACCTTCGCCACCCAGGGCGTCTACTCGACCTCACCGGGGCCGGGGCTGTCGGTCCTGGGCGGGCTCCGCAGCGAGATCATCGGCACGGCCGTCCTGGTGATGCTGGTCCTGGCCATCACCGACGCCCGCAACACCGCCCCGGGGGCGAACATGGCCCCGTTCATCATCGGCCTGGCGGTGGTCGTGATCGGCATGAGCCTGGGCGCCCTGTCGGGGTACGCCATCAACCCGGCCCGTGACTTCGGGCCGCGGCTGGCCTCGCTGGTCACCGGCTGGTCGACCGCCCTGAAGGAGCCCGGCGGGAGCTACTACTTCTGGGTGCCGATCATCGGACCGCTGATCGGCGGGGCGATCGGGGCCTACGTCTACGACTTCTTCATCGGCAACTCCCTGCCCATCGAAGCGGAGGTCGGCGAGACGGTCGAGGACCCGGACACCGGCCGTCCGGTGGAACAGCGCCCCGAAGCAACCTAGCCGCCCAACGGGTGAAACGGGGACGGCGCCGACAGCGGCGCCGTCCCCGCCCGACCGACTCCCCCACCCCGTACGCGACAGGAGGC
>DASUPQ010000072.1 GCA_036280995.1 Actinomycetota bacterium
GCCGACCCGCGGGCGACCCGCGCCCAGGCCGTCTCGGTGGCCGGGTTGACCGACTCGAAGGTGCGGCCGTCGGCCGCCGGCCGCTCCTCCCCGTCGATCACGTGCGGGATCTCGACCAGCGCGCTCATGGATTCCCTCCCACGGTGGCCAGCCCGAGGGCGTGGCGGACCGTCTCGTAGCTGGCGGCGGGCCGGGTGACGTCGAACCAGACGGCCCGCAGGCCGGCCGCCTCGGCCCCGGCGGCGTTGGCCGGCTGGTCGTCGACGAACACGGCCTGGTCGGCGGCGACCCCGAGCCGGTCGAGGACCAGCCGGTAGGCGGCCGGCTCGGGCTTGCGGGTCCCGAGGCGGGAGGCGTCGACCACGCAGCCGACCTCGGCCAGGATGCCCATGCGGTCGATCCAGGCCGGATCGTGGAAGTCGTACAGGTCGTTGGTGAGCACGGCCGTCTCCAGCCCGGCCGCCTGGGCGGCAGCGACCAGGTCGCGGGCCTCGGGCCGGACCAGCGCCTCCTCGGGGCCGTCGAACAGCCGGGCCATCATGGCCGGCACCCCTGGCTCGCCCGACACCGCCGCCACCTCGGCCGCCCGGGCCGCCCAGTAGGCCCGCTCGGTCAGCTCCCCCGCCTGCATGGCCCGCCAGCGCGGGTCGGCGGCCGGGTCGAACGGCCCCGGCCAGGCGAAGGTCCCCGGGGCCACCCGCAGCGACCGCTCCAGGGCGGCCACCCGCTCGAACGGGGTCAGCAGGACCGGCCCGCCGAAGTCGAGCACCACCGCCTTCATCCCCTGCTCCCCTCGCGGGCGTGCTCCAGGAGGATCTCGCGCCAGGAGCGGGGCGGGGCCGCCGGGGGGACGGTGACCCGGACCTCGCCGTCGACCACCCGGACCGGGTAGCGGGCCACGCGCAGCCCGGGCTGGCCGAGGCGGCGGCCGCTGCGGACGTCGTAGCGCCACCAGTGCATCGGGCAGACCAGCGTCTCGCCGTCGAGGTGGCCGCCGGCCAGCGACCCGCCCCGGTGCAGGCAGGTGTCGTCGAGGGCGAACAGCTCGCCGCCGGCGTTGCCGACGGCCACCCGGCGGCCGGCCGCCTCCAGCAGCCGCACCGTCCCGGCCGGGAGCTCCTCGACCCGGCCCGCGGCCACCTCGACCGGCGGGGCGGTCATGGCTCCCGCGCCTGGCCGGGGTCGACCGGGCCCCTGGCCACCGAGTAGGGCACGCCGCCGATGCCCCACAGGTCGGGGTCGACCTCGGAGACCAGCACCCGCACCCGGTCGATGGGGGTGTCGAGGGTGCGGGCGACGACCTCGGACACCTCCTCGACCAACCGCATCAGCACCGCCTTGTCGCGGCCGCGGACGAGGTCGATGCGGACGAACGGCATGGGTCCTCCTCGAAGGTCAGCGGACGGCCAGCTCCACGGTCCCGAGCCGGCCGAGTCGGGCCACGACCACGTCGCCGGGCGCCACCGGCACCGCCTCGGTGAGCCCGCCGGACAGCACGACGTCCCCGGCGTGAAGGCCGCGGCCCCGGCGGGCCAGGGCCCGGACCAGCCAGGCCACGGCGGCGGCGGGGTGGCCGAAGGCGGCCGCCCCGGCGGCGGTCGCCCGGACCCGCCCGCCCTGCTCCAGGACGCAGCCGACCAGGCGCAGGTCGATGCCGTCGACGGCCTGGCGGACCCCACCGAGGACCAGCCGGGCGGCCGAGGCGTTGTCGGCGACCACGTCGGGGAGGGTGAAGGCGTAGCCGGCGTAGCGCGAGTCGAGCACGTCGATGGCCGGGGCCACGGCGGCGGTGGCGGCCAGCACCTGGGCGGCCCCGACCCGTTCCCCGGCCAGGTCGGCCCCGAGGAGGAAGGCGATCTCGGGCTCGACCCGGGGCTGGATCAGCTGGCCGGTGTCGAGGGGCTCGCCCACGTCGAGCAGCATGGCGTCGGTCAGCTCGCCGTACAGCGGCTCGTCCACGCCCATCTGGGCCTGCTTGGCCCGGCTGGTCAGGCCGAGCTTGAAGCCGACCGGCCGCTCCCCCGCCGCGGCCAGCAGCCGCACCCCGGCCTCCTGGACGGCGTAGGCGAGCTCCAGGTCGAGCCCGGGGTGCTCGGCCGTCAGGCCGGCGCCGGCGCCGCGGTCCCGGCGCCGCCCGGCCAGCTCCCGGGCCAGCTCGTCCGGGCCCGCGTTCACGCCTTGGCCTCCTGCCGGGCCAGCTCCAGGGCGACGTCGAGGATCATGTCCTCCTGGCCGCCGACGACGCGGCGGCGGCCCAGCTCGAGCAGGATCTCGCCGACGTCGACCCCGTAGCGGGCCGCGGCCCGCTGGGCGTGGAGCAGGAACGAGCCGTACACCCCGGCGTAGCCGAGCAGCAGGCCGGCCCGGTCGATCACCCCCATCTCGGGCCGCAGGGGGCGGACCAGGTCCTCGGCCACGCCCATGGCCTCCAGCGGGTCGACCCCGGTGGCCAGGCCGAGCTTGTCGCAGGTGGCCACCAGCACCTCGGTCGGGCAGTTCCCGGCGCCCGCGCCCAGGCCGGCGCAGCAGCCGTCGAGCTGGTCGGCGCCGACGTCGAGGGCGGCCAGCGAGTTGGCCACGGCCAGGGACAGGTTGTTGTGGGCGTGGTGGCCGACCTGGCAGCCGAGCCCCTCGGCCAGCGTCCCCACCCGGGCGCGGGCGTCGTCGGTGGTCATGGCTCCGGCCGAGTCGACCACGTAGACGCAGTCGGCGCCGTAGGACTCCATCAGCCGGGCCTGGGCCAGCAGCTCGTCCGGTTCGGCCATGTGGGCCATCATCAGGAACCCGACCGCCTCCAGGCCGAGCCGCTTGGCCAGGCGGATGTGCTGGGAGGAGATGTCGGCCTCGGTGGTGTGGGTGGCGATCCGGGCCACCTGGACGCCCCGGTCGGCCATGTCGCGCAGGTCGTCGGCGACCCCGATCCCGGGCAGCAGCAGCACCGCGATCCGGGCCGTGGTGGCGGCGGCGACCGCCGCCGAGACCAGCTCGCGCTCGTCGGTGCCGGAGAAGCCGTAGTTGAACGACGAGCCGCCCAGCCCGTCGCCGTGGCTGACCTCGATCACCGGCACCCCGGCGGCGTCCAGGCCGCGGACGATCGAGCTGACCTGCTCGGCCGTGTAGCGGTGGGACAGGGCGTGGGAGCCGTCGCGCAGGGTCGAGTCGGTCAGCCGGAACGCCGTGCCGGTCACGCCGTCACCCCCCGCTGACCCACCCGAGCTTCCCTGGCCCCATCGGATGGTGACGAACCAGATTCCCTGCCGGCTGGGCCGTTGTCGGCGATGGCCTCGCCGACCCGGACGGCGGCGGCGGTCATGATGTCGAGGTTGCCGGCGTACGGGGGCAGGTAGTCGCCGGCCCCCTCGACCTCCAGCAGGGCCGCCACCCGGGCCGCGGCCGGCCCGCCCGGGGTGGCGAACGGCCCCTCCTCGAACACCGGCGGGGTCTTGAGCCGGTAGCCGGGCACATACCGGGCCACCCGCTCGACCATGTCCTCGACGGCGGCGCCCACCGCCGCCTCGTCGTAGCCGTCGGGCAGGGCGCAGAACACGGTGTTGCGCATCAGGATCGGCGGGTCGGCCGGGTTGAGGATGATGATCGCCTTGCCGCGCTCCGCGCCGCCGACGACCTCGAGCCCGCGCGCCGTGGTGCGGGTGAACTCGTCGATGTTGTTGCGCGTGCCCGGACCGGCCGACTTCGAGGACACCGACGACACGATCTCGGCGTACTTGACCGGCACGACGGAGCTGATCGCGTGCACGATCGGG
>DASUPQ010000073.1 GCA_036280995.1 Actinomycetota bacterium
ACCGAGATAGAGGCCGACGAGGTGGGCGCCTCCCTCAAGTGGGCCACCGCCAAGGTTGAACGGACCAGCCAGCGTGGCAATGGCGAGCGCTCGAGCGGCCGCGAGCGGCAGGCCGAGCGGGGCAGCGACTTCAACGACGCCCCGCCGACTTATTGAATGGCGGGTAGGAGCCCTGAGGCTGCAGCCGTAGGGTTCCAGGGTGCCGGCCAAGGCCCCGGCGTTCTCTCGTTATGAGACATATGTCCGGATCATTGTTGACGACCTTGCGGCCCCTGACCGGCGTAGAAGCAGTGTTCACCGCTGCGCGGCCGCGCGGAGTGAGTCGGACGAATCGAGAGAACGCCGGGGCCCTGCAAGGGGGTCGGAGGCAAGCCTGTCCACCAGCCCATTCCATGATTAGCGTATAGGTGCTCTGACGTGCTGTTTGGAGCCCGAGGTCGGATTCGAACCGACGGCCTTCCGATTACGAGTCGGTCCCTAACTCTCCGGCTGGACCCGCCCAGACCCGTCCTGGCTGCTCAGGTGCGGGACCGATTCCATCTAGACCCGTCCTATGGTGCCTGGTATCAGCGCCTGGGTTGCCAAAGTGGTTGCCACGTTGAGACTCCTCACCAGAAGCGATGGGCCGCCATCCAGTCCTGTGGTCGTCCGGTTGCCGCTCTGCGGCGAGTGGCGCTCCTGTTGAGCTCTGGCCGTGGTTCGGCGGTAAGGTCCAGGTGAACCGGCAGACTGACTGACGGCCTCGGTGACCCAAATCACATGATCGAACCGCTCCAGCTCCCTGCCCGCGGGTTGGCCTTTGACGCGCTCGCCGCCGGCCCGCCAACCGGTGAGCTGGTCGTGCTGCTCCATGGCTTCCCCCAGACCTGCGCCTGCTGGACCCAGGTGTTGGCCACGCTGGCCGAGGCCGGGTACCGGGCGGTGGCGCCCAACCAGCGCGGCTACTCCCCCACCGCCCGGCCCACCACCATCCAGGCCTACCGGATGCCCGAGCTGGTCGCCGATGTGGTCGCCATCGCCGATCGGCTCGGCGCCGAAACCTTCCACCTGGTCGGCCACGACTGGGGCGGGGTGGTGGCCTGGCGGCTGGCCGGCCAACAGCCCGACCGGGTGGCCACCCTGACCGCCGTCTCGACCCCCACCCGCGGGCGTTTGCCAGAGCGCTGGTTGCTGGCACCCAGGCGTTACGCTCGGCCTACATCCCGGTATTCCGCCTCCCTCGCCTGCCAGAACTGCTATTGGGGGCCCACCGGCAGTGGGGGCTGCGCCGGCTGCTGGCCCAGGACGGGCTGGGGGTCGAGTGGGTCGACACCTACACTCATGCCTTGGCCCAGCCGGGTGCGCTGTCGGCGGCGCTGGCCTGGTACCGGGCGGCCACCCCGTTCAGCCTGCGGGCCCCGCGGGTGGGGGTGCCGACGCTGTATGTTTGGGGCTCGGGTGATCCGGCGCTCGGGCCCAGGGCGGCCGCCACGACCGGGCGGTGGGTGACCGGCGCCTACCGGTTCGAGGTCCTTGCTGGTGCCGGCCACTGGCTCCCCGAGCAGCACGCCGAGGAGCTGGGTCGCCTGCTGCTGGAGCACCTTGGGCGGTGGGAGGCCCAGCCGGCAGATGCGGGAGGGCCGGCCCGCTGACGCCAACACCATCGAGCTCGGGAGTAGACCGCCCAGCCGGGGCCGCCGGCCGGCTGGCCCCGACCGGCGAACCACCTGAACCAGGCAGATGCTGAGGTCCCGGGACCAAGCCATGGTCCCGTCGAGTTCACGACCTCGGCATCCGCTCTGTCCACAGAGGGGACGTTGGGGCGCAATCCGACAGGGGTCGGAACCGGGCGGCGACCCCCCGAAGCCGCCCGGCGCCGCCTCCCCCCCGGACCGACCACGGCTCGCGGCGTGAGGAACCCACCGCCGAGCATGTCGGGAAACCGGAGCCGCCGCTCCCGGTTGCGCCGACCGGACGCTATTCCCAGGCGGCTGCCCTGTCTTGAGTAGTTCACTACTCTATTGGCCGGTCCGATCGGTTGAGGAGGCCTGGGTGGACGTCACGTGGCCGCTGGTGGGGCGCCAGGCCGAGCTCGAGGTGCTGTCCGCCGTCCTTGCGGACACCCGTGCCGGCGGTGTGGTGCTCGTCGGTGAGGCCGGGATCGGCAAGACGAGGATGGCCCGGGAAGCCCTGGCCCGGGCCGAGGCGGCGGGGTGGGGGGTCGAGTGGCTGGCGGCAACCCGGGCGGCCGCTTCGATCCCGTTCGGGGCCGTCTCCCACCTGCTGCCCCCGGCCGAGCGCCTCGGCGACGATCGCCTCGACACCCTCCGCCGGACCGCCGAGCTGCTCGCCGGGCGGTCTCGTGGCCGGCCGCTGCTGCTCGGGGTCGACGACGCTCACCTGCTCGACGACGCCTCGGCCGCACTGGTGCACCAGCTCGCGTTCCGGGGCATCGCCGTGGTGGTCGCCACCGTGCGGACCGGCGAGCCGGCCCCCGACCCGGTGATCGCGCTCTGGAAGGATGGCCTGACCCGCCGCCTGGACCTGTCGGCGCTACCGCCGTCGGCAACCGCCGAGCTGCTCGAGCGGGCCCTCGGCGGGCCAGTCGACGGCGTGACCAAGGAGGAAGTGCTGCGGATCACCGGCGGCAACCCACTGTACCTGCGCGAGCTCGTCCTGGGCGGGCTGGAGAGCGGCGCCCTGCGCCAGGTGGACAAGGTGTGGCGTTGGAGGGGCAAGCTCGCGGACGCGACGCGCCTGGCCGAGCTGGTCCAGGCCCGCCTTTCCACGCTCGACGAGACGGCCAGGGTTGCAGTCGAACTGGTCGCTTGGGGTGAGCCCCTGGGCGTCGGTGTCCTCGAACGGCTGGTTGGCAAGGACGCGGTCCAGGCAGCCGAGGACGGCGGCCTGCTGGTGCTGGAGCGATCGGGCCGCCGCACGCTCGCCCGGCTCGCGCACCCCCTGTATGGCGAGGTGCTGCGGGCTGTCCAACCGCTGAGCCGAGCGCGGGCGGTGGCCGAGCGGCTGGCGGCCGCCTTCGGCGCCGGCGCCCTACGGCGACGGGACGACCTGTTGCGGGTCGGCGCCTGGCAGCTAGAAGCCGGCATGGCCACCAGCCCAGACCTGCTGCTGGAGGCGGCCCGGCAGGCCGCTGGCCGCTTCGACCATGAGCTGACCGAACGCCTGGCCCGTGCCGCGGTCGATGCCGGGGGTGGCCCGACCGCGGTGCGGGTCCTGGCCGAGACCCTCGAGTGGCAGGGCCGACACGCCGAGGCGGTGGCGGTGATGGACGGGGAGCCGCCGGCCCAGGGCGCCGAGCGGGCCCGCTGGGCAAGCATTCGGGCCGGGAACCTGTACTGGGGGCTGGAGCGGACCGCTGAGGCCGAGAAGGTCTTGCAGCAGGCGGCGGTGGGCGAGGAGGGTGGCGAGGAAGCGGTCGCCATGCTGGCCTGGATCCTGCTGTTTGACGGCCGCCTTCCCGAGGCCGTAGCCGTGGCCGGCCGGGTCCTGGATCGGCCGGAGGTTCCCCCGCAGGCGCTGGTGTGGGCCGCGACCGCGGCCGTGCCCGCCCTGGGGTCGCTTGGTCGGCTCGGCGAGGCGCTGGCCGTGGCCGACCGCGGGCTGGCCGTGGCCGAGCTCCACCCGCAGGACCTGCCCTGGGGCGAGACCCAGCTCAACCTGGTCCGCTGCCAGGTGCTGCTCGGCGCCGGGCGGCTCACCGAGGCCAGCGCGATCGCCGACGCCGGGTACCAGGCTGCGGTCGCCGACCGCTCATCGGAGCGGACCGGGGGTTGGGCCGGCTTCCGGGGCCTGGTCGCCAAGGCCGAGGGCCGGGTCGCGACCGCCGAGGCGTGGCTGCGGGAGGCGGTCGCCCTGCTGGATGAGCAGGATCCCTATCGGTTCATGCGCTGGTGTCTGGCCGAACTGGCCAGCGTGGCCGCCTTGGCCGGCGATCAGGAGGCGGCGGTGGGCTGGCTGGAGCGCGCGGACGCCCGCGCCGGAGAGGCCAACCGCTACTTTGATCCCTGGGTGGAGCTGGACAAGGCGTGGGTGGCCGCCGGTGCGGGTGAGCTCACCAGAGCCGTCGCCCTCGCGACCCGGGCGGCGGACATGGCCCGGGCTTCCAAGCAGTTCACCCTCGAGGTGGCCGCCCTGTACGACGTGGCCCGCCTGGGCGCCCCCGCCGCCGTCCGGCAACGGCTGGAGGAGTTGGTTGGCCTGCTGGAGGGTCGGCTGGCGGCGCTGCTGGCCAGCTCGGCGGTCGCGCTGGCCGCCAAGGATGGGGCGGCCCTGGATCGAGTCGGGGCCGCCTTCGAGGACCTGGGGGCCCTCTTGCTGGCAGCCGAGGCAAAGGCAGCGGCAGCCCGGGCTCACCGGGCCGCCGGGCGCGACGCCAGCGCCAACGCCTCCCAGGAGAGGGCCGCAGCCCTGGCCGGTACCTGCCAGGGCGCTCTCACTCCAGGCCTCGGCCCGGCCGTGCCAGTCTCGGTGCTCACGCCCCGAGAGCGGGAGGTGGCCATGCTGGCCGCCGCCCAGGCCTCCAGCCGCGAGATCGCGACCCGGCTCCACCTGTCCGTTCGTACGGTGGATAACTATCTGGGCCGCGTCTACGCCAAGCTCGGCGTCTCCAGTCGGGCGCGGCTGGCTACGCTGCTCGAGGTCAGGGCCTCGCGGTAGGCGAAAAGCATGGACCCGTCCCCGCTGGGCAGGAAGACCCCTGCTAGAGCAGAGGGGCTAGAATCGGTCGATCTGGCGGTCACATCGTAGGAGCCACCACTACGACTGCCGGCAGCTATTGACCGTCGCACCGCGGCCTCGATGAGGAGCCGAACCACAGCAGGGCCGTCGTCTCGATCCGCCTCTCCTCGACCTGAGCCTCAATCCCACCTTGGTAGACGCCGTCAGACAGCTCGACGGCACCAGCGCGAACGGCCCCCGTAGGCCCCCCGCGGGGGCCGTTCGCCTGCGTCACGCCGAGAGGCCAGGTTCATGGCCGGTGCCGGAAGACCCTGTGGGTGCCAGATATTCGGGTCGCATCATGCGACCTGCGCGTACTCATGGATCAGCCCACCGAGGCGATCTCGTCGCACGACCTTCCCAGGCGGCGCCAAGACAACTGGCACGCCGGGCCCAAGTGGCGGCGCCTGCCCCAAGGCGCGATGCGGACGATGGCCGTTGTAGTGATCGGAGTACTTGGCCAGCACCCACCGCAGCTGCCGGCATCCCAGGATCAGCATCCGGTCCAGCACCTCCCGCCGAACCGTGCCGACCCACCGCTCCGCGTACGCATTCGCCCGCGGCGCCCGCACCGGCGTGGTGAGCACCTGGATCGCCTCGGCGACGAAGACAGCGTCGAAGGCGGCGGTGAACTTCGTGTCCCGATCGCGGACCAGAAACTGGAACCGGCCGCCGCCGTCGTTGAGGGCCATGAGCAGATTGCGGGCCTGCTGTGCCACCCAGTCCCCGGCTGGATGCGGTGTGACCCCGAGCACGTGGACGCGGCGGGAGGCGACCTCGATCACGAACAGCACGTACAGCCGCTGCAGGAACACGGTGTCCACGGTGAAGAAGTCCACCGCCAGCACACCCTTGGCCTGGGCGCGGAGGAACTGTCGCCAGGTCAGGGCCGACCGCTTGGGTGCCGGGTCGACACCGGCGCGTTGCAGGATGGCCCAGACGGTGCTGGCCCCGATCCTGTAGCCGAGGCGGCACAGCTCGCCGTGGATGCGGCGGTAGCCCAGGTCGGGTTCTCCCTGGCCAGCCGCAGCACCAGAGCGCGGAGCTCCAGCGCCACGCCTGGACGACCACGCCGGTGTGGGCAGGTCCACCGGCGCCGGACCAAATCTTGATGCCAGCGCAGCAGCGTCTCGGGCCTGACGAACAACCTGTTCCAGCTCGGGCGGGGCAGCATCCGCGAAAGTGCGGCCAGCACCGCGCGGTCGGCCCAGTCCAATCGGGGTCGGGTCACCTGCCGGCGGAGCACCGCAACCTCGTGCCGCAACACCAGCAGTTCCGCGTTGTTGGTCGCTGAGCGCCGTGCCAGCAGCACCAGCCATCCCAGCAGCTGGCAGAAGATCAGATAGAGCAGTCGTAGCGCCATCCCTCGATCATCGGCGTCAGCGCCTCCCTCAGCGAAGTCGCAGCTCAGAGCCTACGACCGACTTTCTGGCACCCACAAGTTTGACGCTTGAGCTTGGCCAGGATCTGGTCGGCGTCCCTGGTCCAGGTGAAGGGACGACAATGCCTCCTCGGATCCGGTCAAGGGCTCATTTGTAAGCTCGCCGACCACCAGCAAGGCATGCCGGCGTCGCGGGTG
>DASUPQ010000074.1 GCA_036280995.1 Actinomycetota bacterium
TCGCGCTCGGCCAACGTCGTGCCGATCCTCTCATCCGAACAGCGGGGCTGACGGCACGTCAGGCTATCACGGGCTGCCACAGGCCTCTTGCCAGGGGCCGAGATGACCAGTTGAATAGCGCGCCGTAGGGGGTCGTGGCGATGGCGCACCGCCAGGGAGGACATGGGAGGAGCACCCGAGCGGGATGATGACCGCAGGCCGCTGCGGCTTGTCGTGCCGCCGTCATCCGGCTCCCGCCTGCCCGGGATCGAAGGCGCTCGCGCCGTCGCCGCCGGCAGTGTCCTCGTGTACCACTGCTGGCTCTTCGGCAGTCCCGACGGGACCAGCCCGCGCCTGGGGCCCCTGACCGGCGTCATGCCCCATCTCGCGGTCGGGGTGATCTTGTTCTTCTCGCTGTCCGGCTTCCTCCTGTACCGGCCCTTCGCGGCCGCGGTGCTGCGCGCCGCTCCCGGACCCGGCATCGGCGGCTACCTGCGCAACCGCGCCCTGCGGATCCTGCCCGCCTACTGGGTCATCCTGCTGCTGAGCGGTGTCGTCCTCCAGGTGGCGCTGCTTCGCGAGGACACGCCGGGGCTCCAGCTCGGGTCGCTCGCCCGGGAGCCGGACACGATGGTCAAGAACGTCCTGCTGGTCCAGAGCTACGACCGCAACACGCTGCTGACCGGCATCGGGCCAGCGTGGTCGCTGGTGATCGAGGTCGCCTTCTACCTCGCCCTGCCGGCGCTGGCCCTGCTGGCCATGACGCTCGCCCGGCCCGCGACCAGCCGGTTGGGGCGCCGTCGGGCCGCGCTGGCGCCTGCCGCCGCCATCCTGCTCCTGGGGCTGGGCGCCAAGGCGGTCACCAACCTCGTCGCCGGCTCGAGCTCCGGGTGGGAGGCGGACTGGCCCTCGGTGCTGGCGCGCAGCTTCCCCGCCAACGCCGACCTGTTCGCCTTCGGCATGGCCCTTGCCGTGTTGCACACCGAGGTCAGGGACGGCGCAGTGACCCTGCCGAGATGGTGGCGAGCCGGCGCCCTGGCCGCGGCCGGCGCCACGGCGCTGGCGGCGGTGTGGATCGTCCCGGAGGGCATGGGCCTCGGCGTGGCCAAGTACGACGTCCTCATGGCGGTCTCGTGCTCGCTGCTGCTGGCGGTCGTCGTCCTGCCCGACCCGGGGCCGTCGCGACGGCGGCGGCTCCTGTGGCTGCTGGACACGCGGCCCCTGGTGGTGGTCGGCCTGGTCTCCTACAGCCTGTTCCTGTGGCACGAGCCGCTGGTGTACTGGCTCCGCGAGCATGGCCTGACACGGCCCGGAGCCGGTGGGTTCGTCGTCAACCTGGTCGTGCTCGCCGCCGGCGCCGGGGCCTTGGCCGCCCTCACCTATCGATTCGTCGAGCGGCCGGCGATGGCGCGCAAGCGGGGCGCAACCGGACCCCGGCGCCCTAGGAACAGCAGGTCAGCCCGGGTCGCGGGCACGGGCCAGCCGTCCGGCCAGCGCCGGGAACATCGCGGCCAGCTCCCGCGCCAGTCCGGTGTCCAGCCGCCGATCGAGCGCCCAGAGCACACCCCCGGCCACGGCCAACCCCAATGACCCGGCGACGACGAGCGCCGGGAGGCCGGACAGCAGCCGGTCGAACCCCAGGGCGGTAAGGCCCGCGGCGGCGGCCGCCGCCAGCACCGCGAGCACCTGGGCGCCCAGCCCGGTGACCGGGCGGACCACCATGTTGCGGGTCGCCAGCAACCAGCCGATGGCAACCACCACCTCGGTGATCAGCCAGGCCACCGAGGCGCCGACAAGGCCGGCCGCGCCGGCGAGGGCCCAACCCAGCCCCGCAACCAACACCAGCCTGACGGCGGCCAAGGCGGCGGCGGGCTGGGGACGACCAATCCCCACCGCCATGGGCTCGCACGCGGCCGCGATGACGCGGATCGCGGCACCGGCGGCCAGCACCCGGATGGGCAGCTCGGCGCCGGCCCAGCGGGCTCCCAGCACCTCATTGACCAGTGACGGGGCGAGCACGATGAGCAGGACATATCCGGGGATGAGCAGGGCGAACATCCCGACCAGGGAGGTGCGCAGGGCCCGGGTCCTGCGCACCGGGTCGGCCTGCAGGCGGGCATGCAGCGGCATCCCGATCGACCCCACGGCGCTCTCGACCGAGGTCAGCGGGAGCATGACCAGGCGCATCGCCAGGTAGAAGATGCCGAGCTCGGCGGTGCCCAGACGCCGGGCGATCACGGCGCGCAGCAGCGCCTCGCCGGCCAGGCCGAGGACGCCCACGGCGAACAGCCAGCGGCCGAACCGGAACAGCGATCGGGCCGCGCCCTGATCGAAGGAGATCCGCGGCCGGTGCGGAGCCACCAGGTACGACAGCGCCACCCGGACGAGGTTCGCGACCAGCACGCCGACAACAAGCGCCCAGACGCCGAGCAGCGTCGCCAGGGCGATCGATACCACGGCCTCCACCGCGGCCTCGGGCACCCGGATAAAGGTCAGCTTCCGGAACTGGAGGTTCCGGGTCAGGTCGGCGATCTTGATGCTGGCCAACGCCGCCAGGACCGGGGCGGCCGCGAGCGGGGGGAGGATGCTGGCCGCTCGCGGCTCCCCAAAGAACTGGGCGATCAACGGCGCCCCGACGACAAGGACGATGGCGACCACCAGCGCCCGCACGATCCCAACTGTCCAGGCCGTGTCGAACTGCGACTCGTCGACCCGGTCGCGCTGCACCAGGGCGGTCACCATGCCGACGTCGGTGAGGGTGAGCAGCAGCTCGATCACCACCCAGGCGATCGCGAGCAGCCCGAAGTCTTCCGGCGTGAGCAGGCGGGCCAGCACCACGAACCGGACCAGCGAGATCAGCCTCGTCGCGGCGAGTCCCGCGCCGTTCCAGAGCAGCGCGCTACCCGTCCGGCTGGCCAGCGAGCCCCTCATGACCGCCCCGCGCTCCGCAGGCCCGCGATGATGCCTGGCAGGATCCCGCGCACCTCGGCCTGTCCGAGCAGCGCGAGCTCGCCGTTCCGGGTGGCCGCCGCCCGCAACAGCAGCCAGGGAC
>DASUPQ010000075.1 GCA_036280995.1 Actinomycetota bacterium
TGCTGGCCGACCGTCGCGACGAGCTCAACCAGGAACGCCGGCGGGTGACCAACCGGCTGCACCGGCTGCTGCGCGACCTGGTTGCCGGCGGCGCGCCCACCCCGTTGACCGTCGAGGCGGTCAGCAGGCTGCTGCGCCGCACCCGGCCGACCACGGCCGCTGACCAGCAGCGCAAGGTCCTGGCCCATGAGCTGCTGGCCGACCTCCGCCGCCTGGACCGCCAGCTGGCCGCCAACCGCACCCGCTGCCAGGAACTCCTGGCCGTCCGGCCCAGCCGACTGCTGGACATCTTTGGCATCAGCGCCGTGCTGGCGGTCAAGCTCATCGGCCACAGCGGTGACATCACCCGCTTCCACAGCCCAGATCACTACGCCAGCTACACCGGCACCGCCCCCGTCGACACCTCCAGCGGCGCCAACCTCCGCCAGCGGGTCAACCGCGGCGGCAACCGGGCCCTCAACACCGCCATCCACCTGGTTGCCCGCACCCAGATCAGCCGACCCGGTCCCGGCCGTGCCTACTACGACCGCAAACTCGCCCAAGGCAAGACGCCCAACCAGGCCTTCCGTGCCCTCAAGCGGCAGATCGTCAAGGTCATCTACCGAGCCCTGCTCGCCGACCACCACACCCGCCATCCCCAATCCGCCACCGCTTGACCAGTCGCGTTGACATACAGGCGCTATCGGGTCACTCCGCCCGACCGGTGGGTGCCTTCAGGTGCCCTCCAGCGGCTGGCCGACAGATCAACTTCAAGGCACCAGGCCGGTGAGACGTCGGGTCAGACCAGCCACGGAGGGCACCCACCCGGATCATCGCAGTGAGGAGTTTCTCTACGAACTCAAGGCCGGCCCTGCGGGCGGCCGCCTCCGGCGGCCGTCCTCGGCCGCGCATCTACCCCAAGACTCGGGCTCTTCAGCATGCCGGGACACCTAGCGTCCCGGAGTAAGCATCAGGGAGGCGGGTCATCTCTAACATGCGAGCCCTGCCGAATCCTCAGCTTCTGGTAGACGACGCGTCCGGGTCGCCTATCCTAACCGGATGATCTTGGCTTCCGACGGAACGCCGGAGCTATCGACTGCCACGGCGTAGTAGAGGCCTTTCACGGCCACGTTGGCGCTGACCGTGAGCGACCACTGGGCTCCGGACCGAACGGCTTCGAAGTCCCCTTGGGCGGAGTTGAACTGGTGGGTCACGGCGCCCATACGGTACAGGCGCAGCGCCTTCACCGTCCGCCCCGACCCCAACTGCACCCCCACGCTGAACGGCGTGTTGTGCTTGATCGAAGACGGAATACTCGTGATCACCGGCCGGTCGCTCCGGCCCACGTACCACGGGTCGAACCTCTCGATCACCGACTGCACCACCCCGCGCTGGGGGTTACCACCCAGCATCCACACAGATCCCTTGAGGTCGGTGAACCCGATCGTGTGGTACTGGTGGGCGAACGAACTGTAGTTCACGGTCGAGATGACGTTGGTGAGCGGACGGTACAGCCCTGCCCACGTCACCGGGTTCCCGGCCGTGTCCTCGCCCCCGAAGAGCAGCTCTCGCTGGTCGAAGGTGGGCGAGTGGTTCAAGTACCGAATCGGCAACGGCAAGCTCGGCCCCGCCTTGTACGACGGATTCGCGACGTACAGGTCAACGTAGGCCGAGCTGGTAGTTGCCCCACCGACAACGACCGCCCGACGACCCTGCGATCCGCCTGCGAAAAAGCTCGCTCCCTCGTCGCGTCGGGCGTTGGACAGCCCGGGCACATTCTGGAACGCACCCGACGCCGGGCTCAGGAAGCCGACCTTGTTCAGGGAGGTTCCGAAACCGACTCCAGTGAAAAAGAGCCGACCGCCGGCCGTTGGGAGGGCATGGGGGTAGGTGGGTGTCGTGAAGTTGTAGCTGCTCACGCTCCACTTGCTACCTGTCCGCGCCGGATCCCAGGTGAGAACCTTGGTGTTCAGGCTTCCGTTCTGGTTGATCCCCGACACGAGGGTGATCTTCCCGTTGTAGAAGCCCGAGGGGTACCACAGCCCGATGGGCATGTT
>DASUPQ010000076.1 GCA_036280995.1 Actinomycetota bacterium
CCGGGCTAGGCCTGGAGTTTCGGGGCGAACCCTGAACAATCAGGTCTGGGGCCGAGGTGACGATGCCGCCGCGGGGGAATACTCCCCTCCTTTGGTCCATTCTCTCAGGTCGAGCGGCGAATAACGAAATCGTCTCGATCGGCTGGTGTCGCCGCCCAGGGGCGGCTCGGCCAGCCGGGCAACGCCGGAGCGAACGTCCACCGCCAGACCGCCCAGCTCGTACGCGCCGTCGGGCATGCCCGACGGCGCGTACGGCGTTCAGAGGGTCTCGGTCACCTTCCGCAACCCGCGTGGCGCGTCCGGGTTGCCGCCCCGGGCGATGGCCAGATGCTGGGCGAGCTGCTGGAACGGCAGGATCTCCAGCAGCGGCGACAGCTCCTCCGGGGTGCCGGCCGGCAGGGCGACCCCGACGGCCGCGCTGTCCACCGCGGCCGCGCTGCCGACGCAGAACACGTCAGCGCCCTGCTCGGCCAGCCGGGGCAGCACCTGGCCCATCGCCTCACCGCCGACGCCCTCGGCGACGACCGCCAGCACCGGCACCTGCGGCTCGATCATGGCCAGCGGCCCGTGCAGCAGGTCGGCGCCCGAGAACGCCTGCGCGGACAGGTAGGAGGTCTCCATGAGCTTCAGCGCGGCCTCCCGCGCGGTCGGGTAGGAGTAGCCACGGCCGGTGGTCACCAGCCGGCTGGCGAACCGGTAGCGCTGCGCCAGCAGGGCGATCCGGTCGTCGCCGGCCAGCACCTGCTCCGCGAGCTCCGGCAGCGCCTCGGCGGCCTCGCCGTGGCCACCACGGACCCGGTCGAACAGCAGATAGAGGGCGAGCAGCTGGGCGGTGTAGGACTTGGTCGCCGCAACGGCCAGCTCCGCCCCCGCCCGTACGTCGATGTGGGCCTCGGCGGCCTGGGCCAGCGCCGATTCGGCCTTGTTGGTGACCGCGATCGTCAGGGCGCCGCACTCACGGGCGACCTCGAGCGACTGGACCAGGTCCGGCGAGCCGCCCGACTGGCTGACGCCGATCATCAGCACGCCGTGGAGGTCCGGTCGGGAGCCATATGCGGTCATCGTCGACGGCGAGACCAGGCCGCAGGGCAGCTGCAGGCCGATCTCGGCGACGTACTTCGCGTACAACGCCGCGTGATCGCTGGTGCCCCGGGCGACGAACTGGACGAACCGCGGCTGGTACGTCGCGATCAGGTCGGCGGCCCGGGCGAGGTCGCTGTCGGGCGCCGAGGTCTCGGCCAGCAGCCGGCGCCAGACGTCCGGCTGCTCGGCGATCTCGGCCGCCATCAACGATCCGGGGGTGGAGGTGGTGGTCATCGGTGTCAAGGTTCCTTTCTCAGTTGTGGACGGGGAGGATATCGGCGGCCAGTCGGGCGGCTCCATGAGCAGGATCGCGGTCGAGCACCCGTACGTCGAGCAGACCACGATCGCCGAGCAGGGCCGCAACCCGGGAGGACAGCGCCGTCTGGTGGACGAGCACGCCACCGCCGAGCACGACGGGCAGCGGCTCGCCCAACACGTCGACCACGGTGCCGACCAGATCAGCCAGCGCGCCTGCCCCCCGGTCGATGATGCCGGTCGCGGCCCGGTCGCCGGAGTCGGCGAGCTCGAAGACGACCCGGGCGTGCCCGGCCCAGTAGCGGCGCTCGGGCTGGCCGTAGAAGTGGTCGATCAGCTGGGCCGGACGCTGCAGGCCGCAGTCCGCGGCCAGCTGCTGGGACAGCCGGTCGGGCCGGTGGCCCAGATCGGCGAGCCGCAGGGCGTGCCGGACGGCCTCCCGGGCGATCCAGTATCCGCTGCCCTCGTCGCCGAGCAGATACCCCCAGCCGCCGGCTCGGGCGACCCGACCGCCGCCCACACCTGAGACCGGGGTACGGCCCCAGGCGACCGAGCCGGTGCCGGCGATCAGGGCGACGCCGTGCTCCAGTCCGGCCGCGGCCAGGATGAGCTCGGTGTCGTGCACGATCCGGACCGAGGCGGCCGGGACCTTCGACGAGATCAGGTCGCGGAGCCGAAGCTCGGCCTCGACCGTGTCGACTCCCGCCGCTCCGGCGCAGATGGCCCGGATCGGCGCGCCGTCGGTGGCCCGGTCGAGCTGGTCGAGGATGGTGTCCAGCTGGCGACCGGCCTCGATGATGCCGACCGAGGCCAGGTTCGCACTGCCGGCCAGGACTTCGGCCACGATCTCTCCCTTCATTTGGCTGACGGCGTGGGTCTTGGAGCCACCGATGTCGATGCCGACCACCTGGCCGAGCTGCTTCTCCACGGTGTCCTCCGATGTGTTGTTCGACGTGTTGTCCAGCGGGGCGTTCATCGGGCGTCCCCGGTCTCGATGTCGACGCCACCCGACGGCGTCTCGGTGGGCCAGGTGCCGCCGTTCTCCCAGTAGTGCCGGATGTCCTCCAGCGGCCGACCCTTGGTCTCCGGGGCGAGCTTGAAGACGAAGAGGAAGGCCGACAGGGCCAGCACACCGAAGACCACGAACGTTCCGGCACCGCCGAGGCGGGTGAGCATCGTGAGGAAGA
>DASUPQ010000077.1 GCA_036280995.1 Actinomycetota bacterium
GGTGACCATCAACGCGGCGCCGGAGACCGCGCTGACGCCGAGCGCGGTCAGGAAGGATCCCATTCGGACGCCGGCGGGATCCAGCAACCTGACCCGGGCGTGCCGCTCGTAGAGGATGAACGCGACGACGAGGCCGACCGCGGCGGCCAGGCACGGCAGGCCCCAGGAGGGCAGGACCGAACGGGCCGGTTCCGGGTTGTACAGGCCGACCACCAGCAGGGCGAGCGCGAACGCGAGCAGGCAGCCCCCGACGATGTCGACCCCGCGCCGCTCCCCGTGCGCGGAGGCGGGGACGGTGAGCTGTACCACGAGCATGGCGACGGCGGCCAGCGGCAGGTTGACCCAGAAGACCCAGCGCCAGCTCTCCGGCTGGATGTCGGCGAAGAACCGCCAGGACCCGAACAGCGCGGCCAGGCCGACGCCGTACAGGGTGCCCAACACGCTGCCGAGCTCCTGGGCGGCGCCGACGACGCCCAGCGCGGAGGCTCGTTGCCGCTCCGGCCAGAGGTCGCCGATCAAGGCCATGGTGACGGGGAGCAGGGCGCCCCCGGCAACGCCCTGCACCACGCGCCCGGTGACCAGCAGGGGAATCGACCCGGCCGCGGCGGTGATCGCGGAGCCGGCGGCGAACCCCAGCAGGCACAGCTGCAGCACCCGGCGGCGACCGAACCGGTCGGAGGCCTGACCGAGCAGTGGCATCGCGGCCACGTAGCCGAGCAGGAATCCGGTGACGATCGGGGTCGCCCGCTCGAGCCGGTTCACCGGGATGCCGAGGTCGACGATCATGTCGACCAGCAGCCCGACGACGACGTACGCGTCGAGGGCCGCGAGCAGGACCGCCACGCCGGCCGCCCCGATGGCCAACCGGCGTCCCCCCACGCCCGGATGCTACCGGGGTGGCGGGACGCCGCCGGCGGACTTGGACGGTCAGGTCACGGAATGCGGATGACCTGGCCCGGGAAGATCACATCCGGGTCCGGGATGATGTCGGCGTTGGCCTGGAACACGGCCTCCCAGCCACCGGCCACTCCGTTGGCCGCGGCAATGTTGTACAGGGTGTCGCCCGAGGCCACGGTGTAGGTGCCGTCGGCCGCGCTGCCCGAAGTGGCCGACGATGCCGAAGACGACGACTCGTCGTCATCGTTGTCGTCGTCGTTCCAGGAGCGGCTGCTGCCGCGCGAGGCCTGCTGGTCATCGTTGCTCGAGGCGCTGCTCTCGTCGGCGGAGCTGGACTCCTCGGCGGCGGGGGCGGAGCCACCGCTCACCGAGCGCTGGGTCGGGCCCTCACCGCCGCCGGCGTGGGCACAGGCCCAGGCGCCCCAGCCCTGACCGGCCAGGGTCTTCTCGGCCACGGCGATCTGCTGCTCGCGGCTCGCCAGGTCGGCGCGGGCCGCGTACTGGGTGCCGCCGTAGGCCTCCCAGGTCGACTGCGAGAACTGCAGGCCGCCGTAGTAGCCGTTACCGGTGTTGATGGACCAGTTGTTGGTGCTCTCGCACTGGGCGACGGCGTCCCAGGTCGCGTCGGGGGCGGCGGAGGCGGTACCGGCGCCCAGGCCGAGGGCGGCGGCGCCGGCGACGACACCGATGGTGGCGCCGCGAAGGGCAAAGGTACGGGCCTTGGAGGGCGTGCGATGGCGTGCGACAGTACGACGCGTCATGTGTCTGTTTCCCCTAGCTGCGCCTGCGAGGTGAGCTGTCGGGTTCGGGCGCGACCCAGTGCCCGCGCCCTATGGGCGCACGGCGAATGGGTGCAGGGGATCGCCCGTCCGGCCCACTGGCGGTGGGTCCGGATTCACCCCAAGGAAGCCGATCGGCCCCCGAAAGTGGTTTCCCCGCTGCTGTCCTAGCCTTTCTGCTCTGACGGTCTCCGGGCCGGGGCGGACAGCACTCGGCGCTTGGTCCGGAGGGTTTCGGAACTGGCGGCCGGGCGAAAACCCGGCTCTGACAGACGATACGGACCGTGGGTGGGATGTCCAGAGCGCGGATCTGGACATAACGGGTTGATAACGATCAGGTCACGGCGGCGAATCGCGGCATTTGCCCTGCTGGTTCGGGGTCTGACCTCGCATCGTGGGGCGGCCACCAACCAATAGTG
>DASUPQ010000078.1 GCA_036280995.1 Actinomycetota bacterium
AGGTGGGACGTTGCGGCTGGTTGGATTCCGGCATCGCATCTGGCGGCCGGCGACCAGAGCGGCCGGGCTGGATGGGCTGCGCATTCACGACCTGCGGCATACGGCCGTGGCGCTGTGGATTGCGGCCGGGGCGAATCCCAAGGAGGTCGCCGCTCGGGCCGGGCACACCTCGGTCAGCTTCACCCTGGATCGCTATGGCCATCTCTATCCGGACGCGGATCAGGCGCTCCGGGACCGCCTGGACGCCCTTCATGCACTCTCCCAGGCACGCCGGCCCGCACACTCTGACGGACCAGAGACGGACCAGGCGGGCGGCTCGCAGCCGGAAGGCGCATCTCCACCGCCGCCGCACAGGCTGTGACCTGGCGGTTTGGTTGGTGGGCGTGACAGGGCTCGAACCTGTGACCTCGTCGTTGTAAGCGACGCGCTCTGGCCAGCTGAGCTACACGCCCAAGTGGTGCGTTCTCGCTGGTAGGACCACGTTTGTGTGCGTCCTGCGTCAGCGAGGCGATGTTCTCTGGGGCCTCCTCATCCGGAACTCAGTAGGAACTCATCCGGCGTGCGGGTCGCGAGTCATCGGTGACCTGCGACACGGAGGCATGGTAGTGGCCTGGATGGTGATTGTCCCACCCTCTCCCCGCCACCCCCACGAGCGCTACCAGGACGGCATCCACCAGCGCTCGGCCCGGCATCTTCCCCATCATGATCATGCGCCGCGCCGAGGCGGAGCGACGGGCGATCGAGCACGCCGGCCGCACCGCCGCCACCCGCTACCGAGGCCTGATCCTGGTCGCCGCTCTGACCGGGATGCGCTGGGGCGAGCTGGTCGCCCTGCGCTGGGCGGAGCATCCGGTCAACCCGAGCCCTGTGCCGAGCAGACACTGCATTGCGACGCAGGGCAGAGCCCCGGACGCAATGCAGGTGCTCGGCCCGCGTCCACTGAGCGAAGGTGGTGGCCATGTTGGCGACGATGCGGCTGGTCAGTCGGGGTGGGCGTCGCGGATGGCCAGGGCGGCCTGGATGAGTGCGGCGTGGGTGAGGGCTTGGGGGTAGTTGCCGAGGTAGCGGTGGTTGGTGGGGTTGATCTCCTCGGGCAGCAGGCCGAGCGGGTTGGTGAGCTCCAGGAGGTCGGCGAACAGCTGGGCTGCTTCGTCGACGCGGCCGGTGCTGGCGAGGGCCTGGACCAGCCAGAACGAACAGGGGAGGAAGGCGCCTTCGGTGCCGGGCAGGCCGTCCTGGCCGGGCGGGTAGCGGTACAGCAGGGGGCCGCCGGCGCTGAGCTCGCGGCGTACGGCCGCGATGGTGGCCCGGACCCGGGGCGAGTCGCGTGGTTCGAGGTCCAGGAGGGGAAGGACGAGCACGGCGGCGTCGAGGTCGTTGGAGCCGTAGCTGCGGGTGTAGCTGCCGCGCTCGGGGTTGAAGCCGGCGGAGGTGACCTGGGCGGCGATGGCGTCGCGCTCGGCCTGCCATCGCGCGACCTGGGAGTCCGGGGTGCGGCGGGTGGAGGCGATGCGCAGGGCACGATCGAGGGCGAGCCAGGCCATGAGCTTGGAGTGCACGTGGTGGGCGCCATCGCCGCGGATCTCCCAGATCCCGGCGTCGGGTTCACGCCACCGTTCCGCGACTTGGTCGGCGAAGCCGCGCATGGCCCGCCAGGTCTCGGGGTAGAGCCGCTGGCCGGCGCGGGTGAGGAGCCAGGCGGCGTCCAGGACCCAGCCGTAGCCGTCGAGCTGGTGCTGGTTGGCCGCGCCGTTGCCGACGCGGACCGGGCGGCTGTGGGCGTAGCCGGGCCAGCCGTCAAGTTCCCGTTCCGCGGTTGGGTGGCGGCCGTGGAGGGTGAGCAGGACGGGCAGGCGGGGCCGGTCCAGGCGGCTGGCGTGGAGCAGCCAGGCGTGGAAGTGGCGGGCTTCGTCGTGCTTGCCGACGCCGAGGAAGGCGCCGATGCCGATGCTGGCGTCGCGGGGCCAGGCGTAGCGGTAGTCCCAGTTGCGGATCCCGCCGGGGTCTTCGGGGAGCGAGGTGGTCGGTGCCGCGACCGGCGCGCCCGACGGGGAGTAGGTCAGCAGCCGCAGGGTGAGCAGGCTGCGGGCCACCGCGTCGCGGTGCGGGAGGTCGCCGTCGATGTCGGCACACCAGGTCTGCCAGCCCTGTTCGTCGGCCTCCAGCGCCGCCCAGGCCGCGTCGGGGTCGAGGTAGATCAGCGGTTCGCGGTCGGCGACGCTGAGCGCGAGGGTGACGGGCTGACCGGGCGCGACAACCAACCTCACCGGTCGTCCGGCTTGAAGGCGGAGCGGCGGCGATGCGCGCAGCGCCAGCGCGGTGGTCGACCAGCTGCACACCACGACGTCGCCGCGGTGCTCGACGCGCGGCGGCCGGTGGTGCTCCCCGAGGCGGGGATCGAACTCGATCACGGCCTCGACCGGGCCGCCGGTGGCGGTGAGCCGGCGCACCAGCAGGCTGGACGGCAGCAGCCGGCCGGTGACGTCGGCGACCATCCCCTCGGTCAGGGTGAGCCGCCCGCCCGGCGTGTCCCAGGTTGTTTCAAGGGTGGCGGTGTGGGGTCGGTAGCGGCGGACGGTGACCATGGCCGCTTCGGCTGGCCCCATGCGGAAGGTGCCCGCCGCCGGCCCGCCGACCAGGCGGCCGAACACGGGTTGGCCGTCGAAGCGGGGGACGCACAGCCAGTCGATGGCGCCGTCGGAGCCGACAAGGGCTGCGGTACGGGTGTCACCGAGCAGCCCGTAGTCCTCGATGGGCCGGGCCGCCTCGCCGGCACTGGGGAACCATTGGCGCATGTCAGCGGGCCCCGAGCAGCAGGCCGAGGGCGACGCCGTAGGTGAGGTGGGCGGCGATGGTGACGAGGGGGGTCTGGCCGCCGTAGTTGAGGCCACCCAGCCCGGGCGGCTCCAGCACCGCGGTCGATGATCGACCGGCCCGGTGCGACGCCATGCGCGGGTGCACGCCCTCAAGGAGCGGGACGAACACGGTGAGGGAGACCGCGACATGGAGCAGCCCGAGCAGCCCGCCCAGCCACCAGCTGGCCCGGTCCAGCAGCGAGAAGCTGGCGGCATAGCCCAGGGCGAACCCCTGTCCGATCACCAGGTGGAGGAAGAACCCGGCGACCCGGGCCCGGTCGGGATCTTCGGTGACGATGGTGCCGAGCAGCAGCGGCAGGTCGAGCCGGGTCAGCCCGGCCAGCTGGGCCACGATCATCACCGCGGTCAGGGCGGCGGTGGCGACGAGGCCGAACAGCGCCCACCCAGCCCAGTCCATGTCAGCGCGGCGCCAGCTGGCGCGCCTTGCTCTCGAGGGCCTGGAGGACGTGGGCGAACGACTGGTGGAAACCGGCAACGCCCCGGTCCTCGAGGGTGCGGCCGACGTCGTCCATATCCACACCGACCTCGGCCAGCCTGTCCATCACCGTGCCGGCGTGGTCGGCACCGCTGTCGATGGTACGGGCGAGGGTGCCGTGGTCCTCGAATGCGGCGATGGTCGCCTCTGGCAGGGTGTTGACCGTGTCGGGCCCGATGAGGCTGTCGACATACAGGGTGTCGGGGTAGGCGGGGTTCTTGGTCGACGTCGACGCCCACAGCGGTCGCTGCACCTGCGCCCCCCGGGCCGCCAGCCGCTCCCACCGTGCGCCGGCGAAGCGGTCACGGAACAGCCGGTAGGCGAGCTTGGCCTGGGCGACCGCGGCCTGGCCCTTCAATGCCAGCGCGTCGCCGGTGCCGATGGCGTCGAGGCGACGGTCGACCTCGGTGTCGACCCGGCTGACGAAGAACGACGCCACGCTGTGCACCGACGCCAGGCCACCGCCTCCCTCGGCCAGGGTCTCGAGCCCAGCCAGGTAGGCGTCGACCACCTCGGCGTAGCGGGCCAGGGAGAAGATCAGGGTGATGTTGATGCTGCGTCCCTCGGCGATCATCGCCTGGATGGCGGGCACGCCCTCGCCGGTGGCCGGGATCTTCACGAACAGGTTCGGCTGGGCGATCCGCTGGTGCAGCTGGCGGGCGGCGGCGATGGTGGCGTCGGTGTCGCGGGCCAGTTCGGGTGCCACCTCGACCGACACGAACCCGTCGGTGCCGGCGCTGGCATCGAAGGTCGGTCGCAGCACGCCGAGGGCGTCGCCGATGTCGTCCACGACCAGGTCCCAGTAGGCGTCCAGCACCGGACGCCCCTGGGCGATCAGCGCCGCGAACTGCTCGTCGTAGGCGTCGGAGCCTTCGATGGCCTTGGCGAAGATCGTCGGGTTGGCCGTCACCCCCCGGATCCCGTCAGCGACCAGCCGACCGAGCGTGCCGTCGCGGAGATACACCCGGGTCAGGTTGTCGAGCCAGGGACTCTGCCCCTGCTCGTTGTAGAGGCGCTGGAGCTTGGTCATGTCATCACTTCTCTCGTTGGTCGTGCCGGCCGGGGAACACATCGGTTTGGGACCCGGTGCCACAGCGGGTGGTCGCCGGTGACGTCGCCGCGGGGGCAGTGGTCAGCCACGGGCTCTGGCCGTAGCGGTCATGGGGTTGGTGCAGCATGGTCATCATCGGGTGCTCGTTGTCACCAGCTCGCTGGTCACCTGGTCCAGGGGGATGTCGGGGTCGGCGAGTCGCGCCGGGTCGACCGGCCGGCCGCCGCGGATCAGGGTCTGGACAGACTCGGTGACGTCCCAGATGTTGGCGTTCATGCCGGCCACCACCCGCTGGTCCTTGACCCAGAAGGCGATGAACGTGCGAGCAGCTAGATCGCCCCGGACCACCACCCGGTCCCAGTCGACGGCCAGCCCCGAGTACTCCATGCCCAGGTCGTACTGGTCGGAGTAGAAGTAGGGAAGCCGCGCGTACGGGGTGGGGATGCCGAGCATGTTCCTGGCCGCGGCCGGGCCCTGGTTGAGGGCGTTGGCCCAGTGCTCAACACGTAGGTGGGTCTGGTAGCGGGGATGCCAGGCGGCGGCCACGTCGCCGGCGGCAAACACTCCGGCTGCTCCGACCGCTTCCAGCTGCTCGTTGACCAGCACCCCGTCCCGGACGGGCAGCCCGGCCGCCTCGGCCAGCTCGGTCCGCGGGACGGCGCCGGCGCCGACCAGCACCAGGTCGCCGTCGAAGGTGCGGCCGTCGCTGGTGATGACCGTCTCGACCCGGCCGTGGCCGCGGAAGCCGGCGACCCGGGTGCCGAGAGCCAGCCGGACGCCGTGGTCGGCGTGCAGGTCCCGGTAGACACGCCCGATCTCGGGGCCGAGCACCCGGGCCAGCGGGGTGGGGTCCGGGCCGATCAGGGTCACCTCCCGGCCCAGCTGGCGCAGGGAGGCGGCGGCCTCGCTGCCGATCCAGCCGGTGCCGACCACCACGACGTGCTCGGCCCGGGCGGCGGCGGCGGCCAGGGCGTCGGCGTCGCGGCGGCTGCGCAGGTAGTGGACGCCGTCCAGGTCCGCCCCGGGCAGGGCCAGGCGGCGCGGCGCCGCCCCGGTGGCCAGCAGCAGCCGCCCGTAGCTGATCTGCTCGCCGGACGCGAGCTGGAGCTGGTGGCCGGCCGGATTGATCGCGCGGACCGGGGTGGAGGGGCGCAGCTGGATCTCGTGGACGGCGTAGAACTCCTCCTGGTGCACGTAGAGGCTGTCGCGGTCGGTCTCGCCGCGCAGGTAGGCCTTGGACAGCGGCGGGCGCTCGTACGGCCGCTCGGGCTCCTCGCCGAGCAGCAGCAGGCGGCCGTCGAATCCCTCGGCGCGCAGGGTCTCGGCCGCCTTGGCGCCGGCCAGGCCGGCACCGACGATGACAAATGTGGACGTGGGGGTGGCGGTCATGGGAACTCCTGGTGGTGGGGCGGATGGTTCAGGTGGCGGTGCGGGTGAGGGCGAGGAACTCCTGCCGCGAGCGCGGGTCGTCGCGCAGCCGGCCGTGCAGGGCCGAGGTCACGGTGCGGGCGCCGGTTGCCTGGACGCCGCGCAGGGTCATGCACAGGTGCTCGGCCTCCAGCACCACCCCGACGCCCTTGGGCTCGAGCTGGGTCTGGAGCCAGTTGGCGACCTGGGTGGTGAGCCGCTCCTGGAGCTGCAGGCGGCGGGCGAACAGCTCGACCACCCGGGCCAGCTTGGACAGCCCCAGGATCCGCCCGGCCGGTAGGTAGCCGACGTGGGCGATCCCGGTGAAGGGCAGCAGGTGGTGCTGGCACAGCGATGAGAACGGGATGGCCCTGGCCAGCACCAGCTCGTCGTAGCCCTCGTCGTTGGGGAAGCTGGTCAGGGTGAACGGGGCCGGGGTGAGCAGCTCGGCGTAGCTGGCCGCGACCCGCCGCGGCGTCTCCGCCAGCTCCTCCGAGGTCGGGTCCTGGCCGAGCGCGGCCAGCAGCTCGGCCACCGCCCGCTCGGCCCGGACCAGGTCGACCGCTGGGGAGCGGCCCACGAGTTCCAGCTTCGGGCGGCTGCCGAGCGGTGTGGGCTCCTCGGGCATGAGGTGGGCGGCAGCGGACACGTCGGATCCTTTCAGGGGTCGAGTGCGCAGGCGGGCGGCGTTGGCTGGTCGGCAACGCCGCCCGCTCTGCGGGCGTCGTCAGGCGGCGTCGGTGTCGTGGGTGGGCTGGAAGGCGGTGGCGAGCCGGGCCAGGGCCAAGGCGGCCAGCAGCAGCCCGAAGTCGCGCAGGGCGACGTCGTAGTGGTCGCCGAGCAGCAGCAGGTTGCCGATGATCCCGGCCAGCCAGGCGGCCACCAGGTAGCCGCCGATCTTGGGCCGGACGGCCACGACAAGCCCAGCGACGATCTCGACGACGCCGACGGCCAGCATCGCGCCGGTGGCGCTGCCTGGGACCAGGCGGTCGATGGCCGGTGCCAGGTAGGCGGTCCAGTCCGTCAGCAGGTTGGTGAACTTGTCCAGCCCGAACAGGATCGGGGCCACCACGAACCCGACCCGCAGGGTTAGGTAGGCCTGGTAGGCGGGGTTGTCGCGGACGGACGTGTTGTGAGAACGGACGGTGTTGATGGTGGTCATGCCCTTCCTCCTCTATCACTAGCTTATCTTTGTTATAGACGGGCTGAGGCTAGCTGTCAAGAATCTTTTGTTTTAGAATGGACGTATGGATCCTACTGACGTTGATCAGCAGCTCACCAGCCTGGCCGGCCTGGGCGACCCCATCCGCCGCGCCCTCTACCGGTACGTGGCCGACCGCGGCGTCCCCGTCAGCCGGGACGAGGCCGCCCAGGCCGCCGGCATCAGCCGGCCCCTGGCCGCCTACCACCTCGACAAGCTCGTCGAGGACGGCCTGCTGGAGCCCCGCTACCACCGGCGCGGGAGCCGCCGCGGACCGGGCGCCGGCCGCCCGGCCAAGCACTACGTCCGCGCCGACCGCCCGCTCGAGCTCAGCCTGCCCGCCCGCGACTACGCCGCCCTGGCCGAGCTCCTCGCCGGCGCCTTCGAGGCCGACCGCTCCGGGGCCGCCAAGGCCGCCCTCAACCGCGCCGCCGCCGCCCTGGGCGCCGAGCTCGGCACCGAGGCGGCCGGCCGGACCGCGCCCGACGGCGACCCGGACCAGGTCCTCGCCGCCGTCCGCCAGGTGCTAGCCGCCCGCGGCTACGAGCCCTACCAGGACCCCGACGGCACCATCCGGCTGCGCAACTGCCCCTTCGACCGCATCGCCGCCCGGCACCGCGAGCTGGTCTGCGGAGCCAACCACGCCATGCTCCAAGCCCTCACCCACCAGGTCGACGGCGACCCGCCGACCGTCCGGGCGGTGCTGGACCCACAGCCCGGACGCTGCTGCGTCACCTTGACCCGCGCCAGCTGAGCGGCCGATCCGGGCTATCGCGGGCGAGCCCCACTGTTGGGTCTCAGCACACCATCGGACCGGATGGGCGGGTGTGCGTGCCGACGTCGCACCACCTCATGTGGCAAGTGACCCGGCCGCGTTCAGGGGCCGGCCTGACCAACTGGACGCGGGCGCCTGCAGGCCAGCAGCCCGCCGGGACTCCAGGGGCCGGCCCGGCCGACCGGGTGGCGGTGGTCGCCGAGGAGCCGCTGGATGCGGCTTGCCACGGCCACATCGTCCAGGGTCACAGTGCTGCCGTCCCGTGGGGCGAAGGCAACGGTGACGCAATCGCAGCGGAGGTCGATGGCAGGCTGGCGACCGGCAACGGCAGCGTCATCGGCCATCCGGCCGACGAACCGCGCCGCAGCACCGAAGTCGTCGAAGGTGAAGGTCTTCTCGATGCGGTTGCCGTAGCGTTGCCAGCCGGGCAGGGCGTGGAAGAGCTCCGCCTCGCTGATGGTGGTCATGGTGGCCTCCTTGCGCTCCTCCGCGACGGTCGCTCGTGGTCGTCGATGTCATACGGAGGATCCACAAGGAGAGTACCACTTAATTGTTTGGCCAGCAAGATAAGTTGTACTTCATGGACAACCCTATTCACCACGATCCTGCCAGATCGACCCCAAGGGAGCGAAACGGCGTGTAAGCCAGGGTCGCAAACGACACTTCGATCCAACTGCCGGGCGCGTAACGCCCTCGAGCGACCGCGGACTCAATCTGGTCGCAGCAGCGTGCGTATCTGGCCGCCTCGCAGGTGGCGGCCAGATACGGACCATACTTGTGATTGACGGTCGATCGGCTAGGTGACCACACTGGCGATATGGAGAAGTTCTCGCTCGAGGCGCGTACCCGCGTACTGATGAAGTCGGCAGCGACCGCTCCGGCCGGCCGCGCCGCCGAGACGGTCTACGGTGGGCATGAGCATGTGCTGCGGCAGACGCTCATCGCGTTGACCGCCGGGTCGGCGCTGTCGGAGCACGAGAATCCCGGCGAGGCGACCGTCCAGGTTCTGGGGGGACGGGTACGGCTCGTTGCCGACGCCGCCGAGTGGGAGGGACGCGACGGCGACCTCCTCATCGTTCCCAGGGCGCGGCACACGTTGCATGCCCTCGAGGACTCGGCCGTCCTGCTCACCGTCGCCAAGCTCCCGTAGCCGTCGGGCGACGCCGGTCGATCTCGAGGCGCTTGGTCGCGGTGAGGAGCGTCACGGTTCGGTCCTTGGTCAGCTCCCTTGGTCGACCAGCACCCGGGTACCGTTCGCCGGGCTCGGCTGCTCGTAGACCCGCCGCACCCGTATGTCCGGTTTCCTCACCGCTGATACATGCCGCTCCCCTCCGGTCCTGGGGCGCAGCCGCGCACGGCGGCGGCTGTCCCTGGTCGGCGGGAGCCGCTGTTGCAGGTGCTCCTGCCGGATGTGCCAGTCGAGTTCGTTGCGGCTGCGGAACAGCAGGCCGCAGGTCACGCACTTCAGCGCCATGGGAACCTCCGTTTCGTCGTGGCACCCGGCCTCCAGTTGTCGAGGGGTCCCGCCCGTCCGGCGATCGATGCTGGACCGCTGGCCCGAGCGCGTTGGTGCCGTGGGGAAGGGTGCTGGTGGTGGTTGTCGGGACCGCTCAGCCAGTAGGCCTTGGCCGGGATGGGCTGGTCTTGGGCCACGGCGGCGCCGCCGTCTGGTACCGGCCGGTGGTAACGATGCGGCACCGGTAGCGACCGGCAGGAGCGTTGACCTCGACCTCCTCACCGACCCGGCGGCCGACCAGGGCCTGGGCCAGCGGCGACTCGACCGAGATGCGCACGTCGTCGAGCGGGGCCTCGACCGGGTCGACCACCAGGAACCGCTCGGCATCGCCGGCGGCGAACTCGACCACCACCTCGTCCCCGAGCTCGACGATGCCGGGATCCTCGGGTGGCAGCTCGTCGGTGGTCCTGGCTTGGCCGAGGATTCTGGTCAGGCGGGCTAGTTCGCTCACGGCTTGCTCGTACTCCCCGCTGGCCCACCCCGCCTGGTGGTGCGCGAGCCTCGGGACCAGCTCGGTGGCCAGCCAGGTGGCCCGCACTGCCAGCCGCCGCTGTCCTTCCGGGGTCAGGACGACAGGAGCCTCCGGCTCCGGCGCCCGCTGCTCCTGGGGAGGCCGACGCTGGCCGCCGTCCGCCGTGCGGGGGCTGCCACCCCGGTGATCTGCGGTGCGTGCCATCCATGCCTCCTTGGAGGTTGAAGTGAGCCGCTCCACACCATCGGCGGGCGCCGGAGCGGAACTGCGATCGCGACCGGCTACCTACCTGCGCCTGCCCGGTCATGCAGTTCAGTCAACAGTATCACTTCATTGCTAATATAACAAATAAAGTAATGCTTAAGGTGGCCTCCGACACTGGACGCGGCGGGAGGCTGGCGGGGCGATGTAGCCGCCGCTCGAGTTGCATGAGGTTCCATGCCGAGGAACTCGGGGCAGCGCTCCTGCAGACCGGCGATCGGCCGGGTAGCGGCGGCCACCACCGCGCGATCCACGTCCGGTTCCGCGAGCATGCCCCTAGCGATCGGCCGGTGCCCGGGCGGACAGCCCGGCACCGGCCGATGTCCCCAGGTGCTGGTTACTTCTTGACGAGTTCGGCCTCGATTTCTAGGCGGACGTCCTTGGAGAGCAGGAACCCGCCCGTCTCCAGGGCGGCGTTCCAGGTCAGGCCCCAGTCCTCCCGGTTGACCTTGGCCACGACGCCCGAGAAGCCGATCCGCTGGTTGCCCCAGGGGTCGATGGCGCCGCCCAGGAACTCGACCTCCACGGTGACCGGGCGGGTCGTGCCCTTGATGGTGAGCTCGCCGTCGACCTTCCACTCGGTCTCGCCCTCGCCGGGCCGGATG
>DASUPQ010000079.1 GCA_036280995.1 Actinomycetota bacterium
TGAGCAGCACGGCGGTGTGCCACGGCGCGTCGCTGGTCAGCAGCAGGGCGATGGCGACGATCGGGCCGAACTCCCCGACCGTGCCGGCGGCCAGGACGAAGGTGCCGAACCTGGTGTCCAGCAGCCCGGCGTCGCGCACGATCGGGAGCAAGGTGCCCAGGGCGGTGGTCGCCAGCGCCAGGCCGACGATCAGCCCGGACAGCACCCGGCCGGAGGCGGCAAGCATCGCTCCCGCCGCCAGGCCGAGGACGAGCGAGCCGCCCCACCCGGCCACCGCCAGGTTCAGCGGGCGGCCCCGAATCCGGGCCGGGTCCGCCTCGAACCCGGCCAGGAACATCAGCAGCGCCAGCCCCAGCTGGGACAACCCGTCGATGAAGGGGTGTACGACCGCCCAGTGCAGCACCTGCGGCCCGATCAGGATGCCCAGAACGATCTCCAGCACCACGACCGGGAGGCGGATTCCGCGCAACAGCTCGGCCAGCAGCACCGCGGCGACCGCCGCGGCCATGATGACGACAGCGCTTCCCTGCACCGACTCCGACATGATGCAAGAGCCGACCACATTTTGCGCGGGCGCGCATCCTCTCGGGTCGCAGCATCCCGCCGTCGCGCCGAGATTGCAGGGAATGCCCGTGCACCGCGTCAACACAGGGTTCGGCTCGTCGGAGCTGCCACGGCCGACCCGGCGCTGGCGATGCCCGGTCGGGACTGGCACACGTCCGCGATCACGCCCCTACCGCCTCATCGACGTCACAGCTGCCCGGGGACCGAGCTGGAACTCGGACGCCGCGAGCGCACTTTCCCCGCCGTCTGCGCGGTCTCCCCGTCATGCAGAGCCGGTTGCTTTTTGATGCCTGCACGGTGTGCCGTTTAGGCGAGGTAAGTCTTCTTTGAGAGAATTGTCGGTATGGCGAGGACGTACCGGCCGGTGGACCGTGAGCAGGAGTTCCTGCTGCCACCCTCGATGCTGGACTGGCTGCCCGAGGAGCACCTGGTGTGGTTCGTGATCGCGGCGGTGCAGCGGCTGGACACCACCCGGTTCCATGCCCGCGCCCGGCTCGGTGGGGTGGGTCGGCGCGGCTACCACCCGGACATGCTGCTCACCCTGCTGGTGTACGCGATGGCGCACGGGGAGTCCTCCTCGCGGCGGATCGAGCGGCTGTGCCACACCGACGTGGCGTTCCGGGTGATCTGCGCCGGCGACGCGCCGGACCACACCGTGCTGGCCCGGTTCCGCCAGCACCACGGGCAGGCGTTGACCGACCTGCTCACCGAGACCCTGGTGCTGGCCGTCGAGCTGGGCATGGTGTCGCTGGGCGTGGTGGCCTTCGACGGCACCCGGATCGCCGCCGACGCCAGCGTGGACGCCAACCGCACCGAGACCCACCTGCGCCGGCTGGCCACCGAGTTCGTCGACACCGTGACCGCCAACGACCAGGCCGAGGACACCCTGTTCGGCGAGGACAACCGCGGCGACCAGCTGCCCGAACAGGTGCGTGACCGCAGCCACCGGGGTGCCCGGATCGGCCAGGCGCTGGAGGAGATCCAGCAGCGCCGCCAGGCCACCGAACGCGCCCGGCAGCAGGACGCCGAACGGGGCCGCGCCTACGAGCAGGCGATGGCCACCGGCCCGGTGCCGCCGAAGGGCGGCGTACCCAAGAGCGCCGACCCGGTCGTGGTGGCCAAGGCCCGCTGGGAACGCCGACGCGCCGCCGCGCAGGCCCGCTACACCCGGCTGCTCGCCCTGGCCAAACAGCGCCGCCGCGGCGCACCGCCCCCGGTGCCGCCCGACCAGCTCGCCGCGGTGCGCAAGGCCCGCGCCGCCTACGACGCCGCCCTCGCCCCGGCCGAGGCCGAGGCCCAGGCGCAGGCCCAGCCGGACGCGCAGGCGCCGGCCGGCACCGCGGCCGCGGCCACCGACCAGCCCGCCACCAGCCAGCAGGACAAGCTCACCGCGAACCTCACCGACCCGCAGTCGCGGCTGCTGAAGACCCGCAACGGCTGGATCCAGGGCTACAACTGCCAGACCACCATCAGCGAGGACCAGTTCATCCTGACCGCCCGGGCCACCCAGGACAGCAGCGACGTCGAACAGTTCGTGCCCACCCTGGACCAGCTCACCGACACCACCGCCCGGCTGGCCACCCGCACCGGCACCGAGCTGCGCGTCGGCACCATGATCGGCGACGCCGGCTACGACTCCGACGCCAACCTGCAAGCCGACGGCCCGGACCGGCTCATCGCCGACGCCAAACGGCACAAGCTGGACCGGCGCGCCGCCACCGACCCGGCCACCGGTGACCCTCCCCACGACGCCACCGCCCGGGAGAAGATGACCCACCGGCTGCGCACCCCCGAAGGCCAGGCGCTCTACAAGCGCCGCGCCCCACTGGTCGAGGCACCCAACGCCTGGCTCAAAGACGGCCGCGGGCTGCGCAGGTTCTCCCGCCGCGGCCTCACCGCCGCCCAGGCCGAACTCTCCTTCGCCTGCGCGGTCACCAACCTCTGCCGCCTCGCCGCGAAGGGCATCACCACCACCACCCTCCGCCAAACCCGGTAGACCCCGGGCACCGGGCCACACCCGGTACCCCAACCCGGCCACCCACGACCGCGAAGACACGCCCAGCTACCGGGCGGCAGACCACATCGAGCTCGCGCCGGAGCAGATGCGCCACCCCCAGCCAGCACGGCGCCACCGGCTTCTCACACCGCCACCCCGACCAGTCCACGACGCGGCGCAAAAAGCAACAGGCTCTACATGACGGGGGAACCCCACACACGACACGGAACCGTGCCGTTCGTGAGCGGCCCCCCGGCCCGCCGCCGGCCCGCTCAGGTCAGCCGCACCACGGCCACCACACCGACCGCGACGATGACGGCGCGCAGCGCGACCGGTGGCGGGCGGCGGCCCACGGTGGCGCCGACCTGGCCACCGATCGCGGCACCGACGGCGATCAGCGCGACCACCAACCAGTCCACCTCGGCG
>DASUPQ010000080.1 GCA_036280995.1 Actinomycetota bacterium
TCGCGTCCGATCGGGGCCGGGAGGGCACGCTCACAGCCCCGACCACCCTTGGCAGGGTACCCAAGTGGCCAAAGGGAGCGGACTGTAAATCCGTCGGCTATGCCTTCACAGGTTCGAATCCTGTCCCTGCCACCAAGCACCCCTGCGAAACGCCGTCCCCTCCGGCGTCCCCCGCGAGCGTGAGTTCGACGTCGAGGGCGTGCTCACGCGGTTCGTAGGTCACCACGAGGCCCAGGCTGTTCAACATCTGTTCTAGAGGGCGTCTGAAAAGCCGGTAGAGTCCGCATTTTCCTGCTCCTGCTGGAGGTGCTGGTGACCCTGCCGCGCCCACGTCGGGCCTACCCGACCGACCTGACCGACGCCGAGTGGGCCCTGCTGGCCCCGCTGATCCCGCCGGTCAAGCCCGGCGGCCGCCCCGCCCGCCATGCCCGACGGGAGCTGGTCAACGCCATCGGCTACTGGGAACGCCATCGGCTACTGGGTCCGGGCCGGCTGCGCCTGGCGCCTGCTGCCCCACGACCTGCCGCCCTGGCAGACCGTCTACCACTACTTCCGGCTCTGGCGGCGGGAGGGCCGCTGGGCGCACATCCTGACCGTGCTGCGCGAGCACGAGCGCCGCCGCCAGGGCCGCCGCCAGGGCCGCGATCCCACCCCGAGCGCCGCGATCCTGGACAGCCAGAGCGTCAGAATCACCGATCGGGGGCTGGCACGGCTTTGACGGAGCCAAGAAGGTCAACGGGCGCAAGCGCCACCTGCTCGTGGACAGCCTGGGCCTGCTGCTGCGGGTCCGGGTGACCGCCGGTGACGTCGGCGACCGCGACGGCGCCGCCATGCTGCTGCACGACGCCAGGAGTGTCTTTCCCAGGTTGCGGTACGGCTGGGTCGACGCCGGCTACCGGGGCGCGTTCCTGGAGTGGGCCCGCGAGGTCGCCGGGATCACGTTGCAGGTCGCCGAGCGCCGCGACGGCGGCCGTCGCCGTCGCTGGCTCCCACCCGATGTGCCACCGCCCGAGGTGCCCAGGTTCGCGGTCGCGCCCCGCAGATGGGTGGTCGAGCGGACCTTCGCCTGGCTGGGCCGCTACCGCCGCCTGAGCAGGGACTACGAGTACCTCACGGCCACATCCGAGGCGGTCATCCAGCTGGCCATGATCCAGCTGCTGCTCCGTCGACTGACCAGGTCATGAGCCTTTTCAGACGCCCTCTAACGAGTCTCGCGCTATAGAACGGCATGCTCGTGCTGGTGTGCGAGGATCCCAATATGTCCACCATGCCGAGCGGTCGGCGGACGCGCAGGGGCCCGCGCCGCGACCGTGACGCCCAAGAACAGCTGCGGCTACGAGCGGCCGAGTTGTTCGCCCGCCAGGTCCCCCAGGCCGAGATCGCCCGAGAGCTGGGCACGCACCGGCGCAATGTGAGCCGCTGGTATCGGCGCTGGCAGCAAGATGGCGACCAGGCGCTGCGCAGCCGCGGGCCGCCGGGCCGCACCCCGAAGGTGACCCGCGAGCAGCTCGCCGAGGTCGAGCAGGCGCTGCTCGCTGGCGCCCGCGCCAGCGGATTCCCCGCTGACGTGTGGACGCTGGCGCGGGTGGCACAGGTGATCGAACGGCTGACCGGGGTCACCCACCACCCCGGACATGGATGGCGGCCGCTGCGCCAGCTGGCTGGAGCGTGCGGCGGCCCGCCCGCCGCGCCGCCGAGCGTGACGATCAGGCCGTCGAGCAGTGGGTCAAACAGGACTGGCCGAGGATCAAAAAGGGGCGGCCCGGCGCAAGGCGAGCATCGTCTTCTGGGACGAGTCCGGGGCGTCGCTGATTCCCATGGTCCGGCGGACCTGGGCGCCGAAGGGCCGGACCCCGGTGCTGCGCCACCCGTTCAACTGGAAGCGAGCCTCGATGGCGGCCGCGCTGTGCATCCGCCCTGGTGGTGGCGGTGCCCAAGTCGCCTTCCACGTCCAGCCCGGCAGCTACGACACCGACACCCTCATCGTGGCGCTCGGCGAGCTGCGCCGCTTCCTGGCCGGGGAGAGGGCGACCCTGGTCTGGGACGGACTGCCCGCCCATCGCAGCCGCAAGATGCACGCCTGGCTGGGCCAGCAGCGGCCCTGGTTGGTCGTCGAGCGGCTCCCCGCGTACGCGCCCGACCTCAACCCGGTCGAGGGGCTGTGGTCCAACCTCAAGGGCGTGGAGCTGGCCAATCTCGTCACCGAGCATCTTGGCGACATCATGCGCGCCGCCCACGCCGGCATCGACCGTATCCGCCGCACCCCGCACCTGGCCTACTCGTTCCTACGCCACGCCGGTCTGTCGGTCT
>DASUPQ010000081.1 GCA_036280995.1 Actinomycetota bacterium
ACGAGCGGTGCGACGGGAGCGGCTACCACCGTGGGCTGCGGGCGGACCGGCTGTCGATCGGCGCCCGGGTGCTGGCCGCCGCGGACGAGTGGCGCACCCTGGTCGAGGACCGACCCCACCGGCCGGGGCTCGACGAGCAGCGGGCGCGGCGCCGGCTCGAGGCCGACGTACGGGAGGGACGGCTGGACGGAGACGCCGTGGCCGCCGTGCTCCACGCGAGCGGGGACCGACCGCGCAGGCCGACCACCACGGCCGGGCTCACGGCCCGCCAGCTCGAGGTGCTGCGGCTGGTGACACGGGGTCTCTCCAACCGGGAGATCGCCCGGCGCCTCACCCTGTCGCCCCGCACGGTCGACCGGCACGTCGCGGACACCTACACCCGGATCGGCGTGACCAGCAGGGCGGCGGCGGCCCTGTACGCGATCGAGCACGGCCTCGTGGACCCGGATCGAACTGGGTAGAACCACCCATGACCGCCGGCCCGGGCAGCCGGACGATGCGGAGATGGCCCAGACGCTCACGACCCGCGAACCGCTGCTGACCCGCAGCTTCGTCGCGCTCGTGGTCGCGGAGCTCGCCTACTTCACCGCGGACGGCATGGCGATCCTGGCGCTCCCACTGCTCGTGACGGGTCCGCTCGACGGCAGCGCCGCGGGTGCCGGGCTGGCCTTCGGAGCCTTCGCGGCGACAGCCCTGCTGGCCCGGCCGTTCGTCGGCAGGCTCTGCGACCGGTGGGGCCGCCTGCCGTTGATGACGTCGGGCGCTGTCCTGGCGTCGATCGGGCTGGCGCTGACGGCGTACGCCGACAGCCTCGCCCTCGTGATCGCGCTGCGGCTGCTCCTCGGTGTCGGCGAGGCGGCGTTCTTCGTCGCCGGGCTGGCGGCCCTGGCGGACCTGGCGCCGCCCGATCGGCTGGGCGAGGCCGTCAGCTACAGCTCGCTCGGCCTCTACCTCGGCCTGACCCTCGGGCCGCCGCTCGCTGAGCTGCTGCTGCACGCCGGTGGGTTCCTGGCGGTGTGGCTCGGGGCGGCGCTGCTGGCGGCGTCGGCCGCGGCGCTCGCGCAGCTCGTGGGCGAGACCAGGGACGCGACGGCCACCGACGAGCCCGGCGGGCTGATCCACGTGCCTGCCATCGCACCCGGACTGGGGTTCCTGACCTCGGTCGTGGCGATGGGTGGCTTCCTGGCCTTCGCCGCCCTGCACGCGCGGGAGTCCGGCCTGGCCAACGCGAGCCTGCCGCTGGCGGTGTACGGCGGCACCGTTGTGGTGGGCCGGATCGCGGTCGGCAGGTACGTCGACCGGTTCCCGCCGCTGCGCCTCGGTGCCGCCGCGCTGGGTGTCATGGGCGTCGGCCTGAGCCTGCTGTGGCTGTTCGCGACACCGGCGGGTGTGCTGGTCGGCAGCGCCGTGACCGCCGTCGGTGTCGTGTTCAGCACGCCCGCGTTCTTCGCCGCCATCTTCTCCACCGCGAGCCCCTCCACGCGCGGCGCCGCCTCTGCTACGGCGAGCATCGCCCTCGACCTGGGGCTCGCCGGCGGTCCGCTGCTGGTCGGCATGGTCGCCGAGGGTCTCGGGATCCAGGGCGCGTTCGCGGTGTGCGCCGGCGTCACGGCGCTCGGGATGACCTGGACCTGGCTGCTGGCGCGCCGCTCCCAGCAGCTCGGTGGTGCCGCTCTCGCCTGACGGTGCCGCGACCACGCTCCGGCGACGGCAACCATCCGCGCGCCGCCGTACGAAGTAGGGGTAGCCGCACCAACGCGGCCAGCCACGGAGGAGGTCCCTTGAAGCGTCGCAGACTGCTCGTCCCGATGGCAGCCGCGGATCGTCTTCGTGCCGCAGCCGATCGACCCCTGGTAGCTCCACGAAAGGACACACGATGACGCACTGGATCAGGCGGGCCGCCACGGCGGCCGCACTCGCGCTGGTGTCGCTCGGCCTCGCGACCCCGGCACACGCCGCGGACGCGATGGTCTCGGTACTGCACGCCGTCCCGGGAGCCACGGTCGACGTCTACGCCAACGGCGAGGAGCTGCTGACCGACTTCGAGCCGGGCACCCTCACCGACCCCGTGGCGCTGCCCGAGGGTGAGTACGACCTGCTGGTGGTCGCCGCCGGCGACGGCCCCGACGGGGACCCGGTCATCGAGGCCAACGGCGTCGCGGTGCCCGGCGGCGCGAACATCACGGTCGCCGCCCACCTCGACGGCGACGGCAACCCGGTCCTGACGCCGTTCGTCAACGACACGTCGGCGATCGCGGCCGGCCAGGCCCGGCTCACCGTCCGTCACACCGCCGCCGCCCCGGCGGTGGACGTCCGC
>DASUPQ010000082.1 GCA_036280995.1 Actinomycetota bacterium
GGGCGGGGCGGTCGCGCTGGCCTACGCGCTCGCCCATCCCGACCGGGTCGCCTCCCTGACCCTGATCGCCGGGGCCGGGCTCGGGGAGGAGATCAACCCCGACTACATCGACGGGTTCGTGGCCGCCGAGCGGCGCCGGGAGCTCAAGGGCGTGCTGGAGCTGCTGTTCGCCGACCCGGGGCTGGTCCACCGCCAGCTGGTGGACGACGTGCTGCGCTACAAGCGCCTCGACGGCGTGGATGCGGCGCTGCGCACGGTCGCTGCGGCCATGTACCCGTCGGGGCGTCAAACCCGGGTGCTCGCCGGCGAGCTGGAGCGGCTCACGGTGCCGCTACTGGTCGTCTGGGGCGAGCAGGACCGCGTGCTGCCAGCCGCCCACGCCGACGCGGCCCGCGCCCACGGCCGGGTCGAGGTACTCGCCGGCGCCGGCCACTCACCGCACATCGAGGCCGCCAACGAGGTCAACCACCTGGTCATCGGCTTCCTGGACGAGCTGGAGGAGGAACCCAGGTGAACATCCCCAGGGAGATGGTCGTGGAACAGATCCGCTTCCGCGGCGACGCCGAGGCGACCGCCCGGGCCGAGCAGGAGCTGCCCGAGAAGATCGACCCCGAGCGCGACGCCGAGCTGCTGCGCCGCTTCGACCTCGACCCGGCGGCGCTGGTCGAGGACTTCAGCGGCCAGTCCCCCGAGGTGGGATAGCCCGCCGGCAAGGCGTCGAACGCAGGGGTGCCCGCGGGCAGTTGATCTTCGGCGGCGGTGGCTAGGATCTCTCCATGACGGCGTTCACCGACCACCTGCTGGAGGCCAACCGGGATGTCTGGGCGGCCATGGCCGATCACCCTTTGGTGCTCGGACTGGCCGAAGGCACCCTCCCGGACGGCGCCCTGCAGGCCTGGGTGCAGCAGGACCGGGTGTTCGTCGTGGAGGAGCGCCGCGTCGTGGCCGCACTCCGCGCCCACAGCCTGCCGTCGCGCCTCGACGACCTGCTCGCCGGCCTCGACCGCAGCCTGGTGGTGGAGGCCGAGGCCTTCGCCCGGATGGCCGCCGAACACGGCTTTCCACCTGAGGTCGAACCCTGGCCCGTCTGCCTCGGCTACACCTGCTTCCTACGATGCGCCGCTGACGATGGTGTCCTGGAGGGACTTACCACGCTGTATGCGGCCGAGCGCGCCTACCTGGACACCTGGACCGCCGTGGCCGGGCGCTGCCCGGCCGACTCCGCCTACCATGCCTGGATCCAGAACTGGAGCGGGGAGCCCTTCCGCGCCTTCGTCGGCGACCTCGGCCGGGGCCTCGAGGAGCTCGCCGGGGCACCACCGCCCGCCTTGGCCCAACGCCTCGGCGTGCTGTTTGCTCGCGCCGCCCGGTTCGAGCTGGCCTTCTGGGAGATGTGCTGGAGCGGCCAGGCATGGCCGGCCTGAGCCAGCGCCTGTTCGTGCTCGGGCGGCCGAACCTGGAGCGCCAGCTGGCCCATCCCACCGTGCGCGGGATTGCCGCCGGCGATCTGGAGCCGGCGCGGTTCCGTGCCTGGCTGGTGCAGGACTATCTGTTCCTGCTCGACTACGTGCGGCTGTTCGCCCTCGCCGCCGCCCGAGCGCCCGATACCGACACCCTCGGCCGCCTGGTCGACCTGGCGCATTCCACCTTCCACCAGGAGCTGTCGCTGCACCGCGGCTACGCCGCCGAGTTCGGCCTTGGCGAGGCCGACCTGGACCGAGCCGAGAAGTCGCCCGCCTGCGCCGCCTCCACCGACTTCCTGCTCCGCACCGCCGCGACCTCCGACTTCGCCGAGGTGCTGGCCGCCCTTCTGCCCTGTATGTGGGGCTACTCCGAGCTGGGCCAGTCACTGGCCGCGGAGGGCATGCCGGCCGACCCCCACTATCGACGCTGGATCGATACCTACGCCGACCCGGACTTTGCCGCCCTGGCCGCCTGGTGCGCGGCCCTGCTGGACCGGGCGGCCGACGGCCTCCCAGCGGCCCGCCTGGCCGCCTGCGAGCGCGCCTTCCTGACCAGCCTCCGCCACGAACTCGCCTTCTGGGACGCTTGAAAAGAAGTCGCGACACCAGACGGCATGCCGCGCAGGACTAATCCCGGATGCGGCTGGACGAACAATGACCTGGCGGTGCCAGGCCTCCAGTGGGCGAAGGGGGACTTGAACCCCCACCCCCTTGCGGGGACATGGCCCTCAACCATGCGCGTCTGCCTATTCCGCCACTCGCCCTTGTTCCGGCCCCTGCTTACGCCCTCAACCTCCGAGGAGCCGTTCTATCGGGTTGCTCAGGCTCTATCGCCGCTGTTCAGGTCGCCGTGGCCTCCGCAATTGGTGGCCCAAGGCGACTCGGAGTGACTCAGTGGAAATGGATTTCCGATCAAGTATTGGATCACCGTCATTTCCAGCGGCAGGGTATTGCTCAAGCTAATCGCTAGGCGCTGATGGGTGCGATCCTCACCGGCCCGAAGGGCCGGTGCTGCCCGACGCGGCGGCCTTGTAGGCGGTGATGGTCGGCTTGGCGTTGCGATCCTCACCGGCCCCGAAAGGCCGGTGCTGCGCGGTAGATGTCCTTTCCGGATAAGTTGGCGGACAGGCTCGCCGCCGACGTGCATTTCGCCAACTAGGTCCGGTCCCTGAGCAGGTGGGTTGTTCGGACCAAGATGGCGAAATCGGCAACGCTGATGGAGGGGCTGGTGGCCGAGCGCCACCCCGACCGGCCGGTACCGCCCGATGGCCGGGACGGCCGCGGCCCGGGCGGTTGTGCATCTGCTGGCCACTGCCATCGAGGAGGGCCGGGACCTGTCCTCGATGAGCGGCATCCTGGCCGACAGCTCCTATCGTCTGCTGCTGGCCTGACGGCCCGGCCTCACTTCAGGTGCCGGGCGAAGAACCGGTTCCCGTCGTCCCCCTCGAACCGCGGGACGCCGGTGTGCCCGCCCAGATTGGCGTGCAGCGTCTTCTCCTTGGAGCCGAAGGCGTCGAACAGGTCCAGGGCCAGCTGCCGGTCGTTTCCTTCGTCGTCCCACTGCAGCAGGACCTGCAGCGGAATGGTGACCTGCCGGGCCTCCTCGAACAGGGCGCCGGGCACGAAACTCCCGGCGAACAGAAGGGCGGCCGAGATGCGCGGCTCGACCACCGCCAGCCGGATGCCGATGGCGATCACCCCTCCCGCGTACCCGACCGGGCCGCCGATCTCGGGCAGCGAAAGGAGGGCGTCCAGGGCAGCCCGCCATTCCGGGACCGCCTTTTCGACCAGCGGGAGGACGAGGGCGTCGACGATCTCGTCGTCGACCGGCTCGCCGGCCTCCAGCGCCCGGCGCAGGTCGGCGCGGGCCTCCTCGGCGGCGGCCGAACGGGGCCGGTCACCGCTCCCGGGGAGCTCGATGGTGGCCGCGGCGAAGCCCTCCGCCGCGGAGTGC
>DASUPQ010000083.1 GCA_036280995.1 Actinomycetota bacterium
GTTACGGCGTCGCGACTGGTTGGAGCGGTGTTGTGGCGCCGGTGCTGACCAGCAGGAACCATCCCAGGGCGAGTAGCAGCGTGAGGTCATCCCGCAAACCCACAGACAGCTCCAGCGAGGTGTTGAGACCCTGGCTGAGCACGCGGCCGTCCGGATAGAAGCGCAGCAGCAGGTTGCCGAACCGGTCGACAACGGTGAAGGTTCGACGCCACCGACTGGTCCTGCGCCACCTAAGCTGGCCGCCCTCCACAAACCGCAGGGTCCCCTGGCGGCCCAGCCGCTGCCACTCGAATTCGGCGACGACCGTCCTGGTGCTGGCGTCGGCGATCGTGACCTGTCGGTTGGCCACCTCGGTTAACAGGAGGCGCTGCCCGCCGACGTCCAACCTCGCCGAGGGGATTCCTATCCCGCCAATGGTGAGCCGTGCAAGTGGGCGGCCGGCAGCATCCATCCGCAACTCGAATCCGTCCTTGAGTGGATCGATCAGGTACCAGGCAAAAAGGGGCTCTTCTCACCGATCCGTGGGTGCTTTGAGAAGGCTTACGTGACTGCACGCCGTTCCCTGTCTACGGTTCCGGCTGCTTGAAGGCTGGTTCCGTAGAGGGGGGAACGGCGTGCGATCTGCAAGGCTATGGGCACGGCTGCTGGGTGTCGAGGATGCGGTCATCCAGCGGGTGTGGTTTGACGAGCAGGCCGAGGCGGTCGTGGTGGCAGCCCGGCCGCGCAAGCATCTGCAGGGCCGCTGCGGGCGGTGCGGTCGGCGCTGCAGGGGCTTTGACCGGGGTGAGGGGCGGCGGCGCTGGCGGGCGCTGGATGTTGGCCTGCTCAAGGCGTTCGTGGAGGCAGACGCGCCTCGGGTACGTTGCCCGGAGCATGGGGTGGTGGTCGCCGCGGTGCCCTGGGCGCGGCATGGGGCGGGGCACACGCGGGCGTTTGACGACACGACCGCGTGGCTGGCGGCGCATGCCTCCAAGCAGGCCGTGTGGGAGTTGCTGCGGACCGCGTGGGCGACGGTGGGCCGGATCGTGGCCCGGGTGGCTGCCGATGCTGAGGCGGCCTGCGATCGGTTCGAGGGGCTGCGGCGGATCGGGATCGACGAGATCAGCTACAAGAAGGGCCACCGCTACCTGCTGGTCGTGGTGGATCATGACAGCAGACGGCTGGTGTGGGCCGCGCCCGGCCGCGACCAGGCGACCCTGCGCGGGTTCTTTGACCTGCTCGGCCCGGAACGTTGCGACAAGATCCGGCTGGTGAGCGCGGACGCCGCCGAGTGGGCCGCCACGGTGGTTGCGGAGCGCTGCCGGGCCGCCCGGTTGTGCCTGGACCCGTTTCATGTCGTCCGAGTGGGCCAGCGACGCGCTGGACGAGGTCCGCCGCCAGGTCTGGAACACCGCCCGCCAGCAGGGCGACACCGCTCTTGCCCGCGAGTTCAAGGGCGCCCGGTTCGCGTTATGGAAGAACCCCGAAGACCTCACTGGCCGCCAGCGCGGCAAGCTCGCCTGGATCGCGCGAGTCAATGCCGGGCTGTACCGGGCGTATCTGCTGAAGGAGGAGCTGCGGTTGGTGTTCAAGCTCAAGGGTGTCAAGGCTACGGTGCTGCTGGAGGCGTGGCTGGCCTGGGCCAGGCGCTGCCGGATCCCCGCGTTCGTCACCCTCGCCAGCACGATCAGCGCGCACCGGGCCGGCATCCACGCGGCGCTGACCGAGGGCCTGTCTAACGGGCTGGTGGAGTCGGTCAACACCAAGATCCGCCTGCTCACCCGGATCGCGTTCGGGTTCAGGTCTCCAGATGCCTTGATCGGGCTGGCGATGCTCACCGTCGGCGGGCTGTGCCCACCCCTACCCGGCCGATGACCACCCACGGAAGCAGGTGAAGAGCCGGAAAAGAACGAGCGCAGCCGTTGGCCGATGAACGGCGACACCAGGACCGCTCTGAGGGTGCGGCCGGTCCCCATGAACCAGCGACCGCCCGATCCTCCCACCAGCACCAGCGTCCTCTTGGGGGTGAGCGCACGTCGGAGATCGGCCAGCGAACGGTTGCCAGCCATCTCCAGGA
>DASUPQ010000084.1 GCA_036280995.1 Actinomycetota bacterium
GTCGGGCAGAGCCTTGGCGGCGGCGGTGGTGCCGTCGACCGGGTCGACAGCGATGTCGACATGCGGCTCGGCTCCGTTGCCGACCTGCTCACCGTTGAACAGCATCGGGGCCTGGTCCTTCTCACCCTCCCCGATCACGACCACGCCGCGCATGCCGACCGAGCCGAGGACCGGGCGCATCGCGTCGACCGCGGCCTGGTCCACCTGGTTCTTGTCGCCGCGCCCGACGTAGCGGGCAGCGGAGATGGCGGCGGCTTCGGTGGCGCGGACGAGCTCCAGGGCCAGGTTGCGGTCCGGGTCCAGCGGCATCATCTGACATCGACCCAATCCAGTGTGCGCCGGACCGCCTTCTTCCAGCCGGCGTGGCCGCTGGCGCGCTGCTGGTCTGACCATTGCGGGGTCCAGCGCCGAGACTCGTTCCAGTTCGCCCGCAGCTCGTCGGTGTTCTTCCAGAACCCCACCGCCAGGCCAGCCGCGTAGGCGGCGCCCAACGCCGTGGTCTCCGCGACCACCGGGCGGCTCACCGGCACACCCAGAACATCGGCCTGCAACTGCATGCACAGGTTGTTTGCCGTGACACCTCCGTCGACCTTGAGCACCGCCAGGTGCACCCCGGAGTCGGCCTCCATCGCCTCGGCGACGTCGCGGCTCTGATAGCAGATCGCCTCCAGGGTCGCCCGCGCGAGGTGGGCGTTGGTGTTGAAGCGAGACAGACCGACGATCGCCCCACGGGCGTCGCTGCGCCAGTAGGGCGCGAAGAGCCCGGAGAAGGCCGGCACGAAATAGACGCCGCCGTTGTCGTCGACGCCGCTGGCCAACGTCTCGATCTCGGCGGCGCCGGAGATGATGCCCAACTGGTCGCGCAACCATTGCACGGCCGACCCGGTGACCGCGATCGAACCCTCCAGGGCGTAGACCGGCTTGTCGGTGCCGAGCTGGTAGCACACCGTGCTGAGCAGCCCGTTCTTGCTGCGGACCAACTCGGTTCCGGTGTTCAACAGCAGGAAGTTGCCGGTGCCGTAAGTGTTCTTCGCCTCACCCGGGGCGAAGCAGACCTGCCCGAACATCGCGGCCTGCTGGTCGCCGAGGATGCCGGTGAGCGGGATGCCGGCGAAGGCCGCCGGCGCCGCGACCTCGCCGTACCGGGCCGGCTCCGAGGACGGCCTGATCTCGGGCAGCATCACCCGCGGGATGTCGAAGAAGCCGAGCAGCTCCTCGTCCCAATCCAGGGTCTCCAGGTTCATCAACATGGTTCGGCTGGCGTTGGTCACGTCGGTCACATGCACCCCCCCGTCGACACCTCCGGTGAGGTTCCACATCACCCAGCTGTCGGTGGTGCCGAACAGGGCGTCCCCGGCCTCCGCGGCGGCGCGGACACCGGAGACGTTCTCCAGGATCCACTGCAGCTTCCCGCCGGAGAAGTACGTCGCCGGCGGCAGACCCGCCTTCCGCCGGATCACCTCGCCCTTGCCCTCGCGGTCCAAGGCGCTGGCGATCCGGTCGGTGCGAGTGTCCTGCCACACCACGGCGTTGTAGTACGGGCGACCGGTCGACCTGTCCCAGACGACGGTCGTCTCGCGCTGGTTGGTGATGCCCACCGCGGCCAGATCCGAGGCGGCCAGCCCCAACCCGTTCATCGTGGTCTGGATCACCGAGCTGGTGCGTTCCCAGATCTCCACCGGGCTGTGCTCGACCCAGCCGGCCCGGGGCAGGATCTGCTCGTGCTCGAGCTGGTGCCGTCCAACCTCGTTACCACCGTGGTCAAACAACATGAACCTGGTGCTGGTCGTGCCCTGGTCGACGGCGCCGACAAGATCGGCCATAGCTACTCCTTCGATGCACGGTCGATGAGGTTGAGCTCCCGAGGCGGACCGGTGTGCTCACGGTATCGCCGTGATCAGTGCAGCGGCGGCCCGCCGTCCGGGTCTTCGGCGCCGGCAAGGTGCGCCTGCCCCTTGGCGTAGCCCTTGCTCAGGTCTCCGACCCTGTCGTCGTCCCAGACGATCTCCGCCTCCCCGCTGGCGAACTGTTTGCCCGAACCCTCGGGGACACCATGGTCGGCGAGAGCCTCGGTCTGCTCGCTGACCTCCCCGTGGGCGAAACCCTTGCCCAGCCCGTCGTAGCGGTCATGGGTCAGGTCAGCGACATGCGATTCCCCCCGGGCGAACTCCTTCCCCGAGCCCTCGGGGACCCCCATCGGATGCCCTGGTTCGCTGTCCCGCTCGCCCGGCTGCGGCTCGGGCTGACGTCGCCGCTTCCGCCACGCCATCGCGCTCTCCCCACGTTGGCCGGATGGTGTCATCGGTCGGCGTCGCGCCCCGGGACTGCAGACGGCCGCCGCTGCCCCTAGCATCCCCCATTACGGGCTGGCCCGGCCAGAGGCATCGCCGCGGCCGACCCGGGCGTCACGCCCGATCAGGCGGGGAAGTCGACGGCCCGCCATGCCAGCGCACCAAGAACCCCGCCGATGATCGGTGCGACAACCGGCACCCAGGCGTACGCCCAGTCCGAGCTGCCCTTCCCGGGGATGGGCAGCACGGCGTGGGCGATGCGGGGCGCCAGGTCACGGGCCGGGTTGATCGCGTAGCCGGTGGGCCCCCCCAGCGACAGCCCGATCGCCACCACCAGCAGACCCACCAGCAACGGCGCCAGGCCGGTGCTGAACACGGCCGACAGATCGACCTCGCCATCTAGCGCGCCGGCGTTCGCGCCGATACCGAGCACGGCGAACACGAGGACGAAGGTCCCGATGACCTCGCTGATCACGTTCGCCAGCGGGTTGCGAACCGCAGGGCCAGTGCAGAACACCGCGAGCTTGAGGCCCGGATCGTCGGTGATCCGCCAATGCGGCAGGTAGTGCAGGTAGACCAGGCAGGCGCCGACAAACGCGCCCACGAACTGTGCCAGGAGGTAGGACGGCACCGTCGACCACTCGAATTGCCCGGTCGCGGCCAGTCCGAGCGTGATCGCGGGATTGAGGTGGGCACCGCTGACCCGCCCGACGGTATAGACCGCCACGGCGACCGCCAGACCCCAGCCCAGTGTGATCACGATCCAGCCGGCGTTCTCCGACTTCGACTGGCGCAGCAAGACACCGGCGACGACCCCGTCGCCGAGCAGGACGAGAATCGCGGTTCCGACAAACTCAGCGAGGAACTCCACCGCCTGCTGCCTCCGTCTCGAGCGTGCACATACTCCAGCCCCTAGATCGCGACCGCGCGGCCGACGTCCACCGATCGTGTCGGCAGGGCAGGACCATGGTCCGCCCGCCACAGCCTAGGCCTGATCGCCGAGTCCTGGAGCAGCGCCGCGCCGGACCCTTACGTGGCGTTGGGCGCGGATCGTCCTCCTCGGGCTCCGCGTCGACGACGTCCCGTAAGCAGATGGAGTCGTCGACGAGACCCGAGGTCGCCGACCGCGAGCCGCGGCCCGGAACACCGGTGGTTGCCGGCCCGTAGCCGTCGAAGATGTCGAGGTCCTCTCCCCCATCCACAGCCACCGGCTCAGCTGCTCGACTACGTGTCCTTCACGGACCGCCGCGGGACCTGGCCGGGGTCGTACGGTGCGGCGGCGGTGTCTACCTGAACAGCTACGACTCGCCGCGGTCGGCGATCCGCTGCACCAACCCGGCGCGCCGACAACAGCTGCGAGGGCGTCACCATTTACCGCCGCCAGCCGGAATGGACGGTGACCACCACCCGCAGGCCGGATCCGACGCCGAGATCGCCCGGGCTCTCGGGCTGCGCACCACGACCGTCCGCAGCCACGTCAGCAGCATCCTCGCCAGGCTCCGGGTCGCCGACCGCACCCAGGCCGCCCTGCCGGCTCGCGCGGCCGGGCTGGGACATGACTGACCCCGGGCCCGGCAGCGGATCTACCGGCGCCGCGGCGGGTGCTGGTAGGCCCACGCCCAGGCCGCCTCGAGCGGGCCGCGGGGGTAGCGGCGCAGCCAGAGGTGCGCACAGGCGATCACCACCATGCACACCGCCGGGTACAAGGCGAGGGTCCACCACGTCCGCGCGTCTCCCATTCGCGCCGCCAGCCCCAGGCCCCAGCCGTAGCACAGCACGCTGCAGACGGCGTTCTGCAGCACGTAGCACGACAGCGCGGTGCGGCCGACCTCGGCCAGCCGGCGCTGCACCGGACCCGGCGCGCGCCGCGCCTCCACCAGGCACGCGGTGGCTGCGAGCAGCCCGGCCGCGACGATCGGGGCGGTGGCGTAGCGGGCGAGGAGCAGCCCGGCGGCACCGCCCAGGCTGCCGATCGCCAGGTCGACGGGCAGCGCCATACCCAGGCCGATGGTGATCAGCCGGCGTCGCAGCGCCCAGCCGCGCTGCTCGAACAGCCCGGCCCGCACCAGTCGGCTGCCGACCAGGAAGGTGGCCACCGACAGCGGCAGGATGAAGACCGCCTCGGCCCGGTACAGCGGGAACCACTCCACCCGCTGCCAAACCTGCTCCGGCCAGCTGCCGTCGGTGTAGAGGGTCACCGCATCGGCCCTGTCGCGGTCGCCACCGGTGCCGGCGGCCACCATGGCCGCGGTCAGCGCGGACAGCGGCAGCACGTGCAGGCTGGCCGCCGTGCACAGCCAGATCCGCCGGCTGCGCGGCGACGTGGCCAGCACCGCGGCCACCACCACACCGGTCACGGCGTAGCCCATCAGGATGTCGAACTCCACCACCAGCAGGTAGTGCAGCAGCCCGTCCAGGAACAGCAGGGCCGCCCGCCAGGGGTAGCGGCCGGGCCACGGCCGGCCGCGCCGCTGCGCCGACCGCCGCTGCAGCTCCAGGCCCACCCCGAACATCAGCGTGAGCATGCCGAGGAACTTGCCGTTGGCCAGCTGCCGGGCGACGGTCTGCACCGCCTGCCCGGGCCCGCCGGTCAGGGCTCGGCAGCCGGTCGAGGTAGCCGATCATCCCGGCCGGGTCGGTGAAGATCCAGATGTTGGTGGCCAGCGTGCCGAGGATGGCGACCCCGCAGGCGACGTCGAGTACGGCGATGCGCTGCTGGGAGCCGGCCGGAACCGGCGGCCGGGGCCGCGCGCCCGCGGCCCGGACGCCGTCGACGCTGGTCATCGGTGCCCCTCCGGCCGGGATGCCCGCCGGGACGCCCATCGTGGCCGCCGGGTGATCAGGACGGCGGCGAGCGCCGCG
>DASUPQ010000085.1 GCA_036280995.1 Actinomycetota bacterium
GGCTGGGGTGGAAGTAGTCGAGGCGCGAGACCATGCCGCGGGAGAAGTCGTACTCGTAGGTCAGGTAGCCGTCGAAGCGGCAGTTGGACCAGGTGGCGCAGACGTCGCGGAGGACGTCGTTGAATTCCCGCTCGCGCTCGATCACGGCCTGGCGGTCGGCGGCCGAGTTGAAGAAGTTCAGCATCGACGGGCAGATGCCGGCCGCCTGCCAGACGATCTGGGCGACCGGGTCGGTGCGCAGGACGCTCCAGAGCTGGTACAGGTTCGGGATCGAGGCCACGAACACGCGGCTGCCGGGCAGCCCGCTGCGCAGGATGTCCAGGGTCTCGGTGAACTGGGCCCGGAAGGTTGCCGTGGGGGTGAGACGGCCGTCCCAGCCGCACAGGTCGTTGGCGCCCATGAGGATGGTGACGTACTCGGCCCCCTGGCCGACGGTGCGCCGGGCCTGGCCGGGGGCGTCGGCCATGCGCGCGCCCGAGACGGCGTTGTTCCACCGGTGGCCGCGGATGGCCGGGTTCCGGGCCCGGATGCGCTCGTAGTGGCTGGCGATCCCGTCCAGCGGCGCGTATCCGGTGGCCCAGGAGTGGCCGGGCCAGTTGCCGTAGAAGCAGCAGACGTCGACCGCCTGGGTGATCGAGTCCCCGATGGCCGCCATCGAGTCCGGCAGCGGCGGCGCCACCGCCGCGGCCAGGGGGGCGGCGGCAGGGGCCGAGGTTGCGGCGGAGGCTGCGGCGGCGGGACCCAGGGTCGCCGCGAGCAGGGCGACCCCGACCCCGAGGGCGCGGAACGATCCAGAACACCGGACACGTATCCGCGCTTGCGGCAGCTGCCTGGTCGCCGGGGGCGGCGCGCAAGCCTTCACGCTGGACGGATGCCTCGACGCAGTATGCGGCGCCGGATACCTGCCCGCTGTTCTGGGCATCTCTGACCTCCCCGGTCGCGTGGAACGGGATGCTGGTCAGAGAATGACCGGTTTTAGGGTTCCTGCCTAGATATGTGCTTGTGCGTGAACGCCCGGCTCAGGGGTAGTCGCGCTCGATGCGGCGCTCCTCGACCACGCGCTCCTCGGGGTAGGCGGCCGTGGAGCGGCGCCGGTAGGGGGAGAAGCTGCTCCAGAACAGCAGGGACAGGAGCAGGCCGACCACGCCGGCGACCATCAGGATGATGCCGACGGTGTTGAGGTTGAAGCCCTCGGTGGTGACGTTGACCGCGAACGTCAGGATGGCTCCGATGACCAGCAGGAAGATGCTGGCTCCGATACTCATTGCTCCTCCTTCAAACCAAGCACGATGTCTCCGGTCCGCGTTACCCGGTCGGGCCTCGGGGAAACCCCCGATCCGGACCGGGGACCCGATCAGCGGGAGCCGTAGCTGGCGCGCAGCTCGGGGTCGTCCACGGCCAGGCGCACGGCCCCGGCCACCTGGAGCTGGAAGACGAACCCGGCGAGCAGGCTGATCCCGGCGAAGGCCAGCAGCTCCCACTGGCGGTCGTAGAGCAGCTCCAGCGCCAGGCCGGCGAACGCCGGGAGGAGGCCGAACACCAGGGCCTGGCTGGCCCAGCCCATGGCCAGGCCGCGGAAGCCGATCGCCCTGGCCCGCTCGGCCCGCGGCCGGCGCAGGCGCGGGTCGGGATGCTCCAGGGCCCGCTTGCCGGCCACCAGCAGCCTGGCCGGGCGCAGGGCCAGCCCGGCGCCACCCAGGACGGCCAGCACGGCCACGGCCACCACGGCGGTGACGGCGACCCCGCCCACCGGCGTCGCCACCGCCCCCGGCCCGCCGAGGGAGTTGAGGCCGGCGCTGACCATCACCGCCACCACCATCCCGGCGAACAGGAACGCGACCCGCACCGTCCGCACGATCGGCTCCGGGTCGGGTCCCCGGTCCCGCCCCGACGGCTGCTGGGGCCGCGACCCCTCCGGGTCGAGCGGGTGCCAGACGTCACCCATCGGCCACCTCCTCGACCTCCTCCTTGGCGAGGAGGGCGGCGAAGGCGGCCTCGTCGAGGGTGGGGACCCCGAGCTCGGCGGCGCGGGCGGCCTTGGAGCCGGGGTCGGCACCGACGACGACGTAGGCGGTCTTCTTGGAGACGCTGGAGGCGACCCGGCCGCCGCGGTCCTCGATGGCCCGGGTGGCCTCGTCGCGGGTGAGGCCGTCCAGGCCGCCGGTGAGGACGAAGGACATCCCGGCCAGGGTCTGGGGCCGGTCGGCCCCGCTGCCGCCGTCGGCCTTGGTGTTGAGGCCGGCCTCGACCAGGCGCCGGACCAGGTCCTGGTTGCCCTCGTCGGCGAACCAGGCGGCCACGCTGGCGGCGATGGTGGGGCCGACCCCGCCGACGTCGTTCAGCTCCTCCTCGGAGGCGGCGGCGATCGCCTCAAGGGACTTGAGGCGGTTGGCCAGCAGGGTGGCCACGGTGCCACCGACGTGGCGGATGGACAGCCCGACCAGCAGCCGGTCCAGCGGGCGCTGCTTGGAGGCCTCGATCGCCTCCAGCAGGTTGGCGATGGAGCGGTCCTTGAACCCGCCGAGGGCGGTCAGGTCGTCGGCGGTGATCCGGTAGATGTCGGCCGCGTCGTGGAGCCTGCCGGCGTCGATCAGGGCGGCCACCGTCTTCTCGCCCAGGTGCTCGATGTCCATGGCCCCGCGGCTGGCGAAGTGGACCAGGG
>DASUPQ010000086.1 GCA_036280995.1 Actinomycetota bacterium
GGTGGCACGAAGCTGGGCCGCAGCATGCCCCGCTCGGCGACCTTGCAGAGCCAGACCGCGTCCAACTTGTCGGTCTTCGGTCGACCGGGTAGGTGCTTGACATCCTTGGCGTTGACCAGCCAGACCTCCAGCCCGTGCGCCTCCAGCAGATAGAAGGGAGGCTTCCAGTAGTTGCTGGTGGCCTCCATCACCACCCGCGTCACGCCCAGCTCCCGTAGCCGATCCGCCAGCACCAGCAGCGACCGCGTCATCGTCGGGTAGGTCCGCACCTCCTGCAGCCGCTTGCCCGGCTGGTCCGGGTGTGGCACCCGCACACAGCAGGTCAGCTGGGCCTTGCCGATATCCAACGCCGCGACCCGCTGGATGAGCTCCTCGCTGTCGTGCGCCTCCTCCAGCACCTGCGCCTCCTCACCTCGGCAGCCACCAACACGGCCACCCGCAGGAGCCGCAAGGCAACGGCAAAGCTAGTCCGCGTGCTCAAGGCAACACTGAAGGGCCCATGGCGCGGCTCCCAGCGTCCGACTAAGAGACGGCCTGACACGGCGACCAAGGAGCGACGACGTCAGCGGGCGACCAGGGCCGATTTTCACCCCGGAACGGGCCTCCCCGCTGGGAGAGCGACGACTATTTGATCCTTTCACGTTAGGGTGACGGCTCAGTATCGAGGGACAGGCCGGTGTGGGCGAGGAACCCGACCACCAGGCTGTCACTGTCGCAGATGCGCTGGATGCCTTGTTCGGTGGCGTCGGCGACCTCGGCGATGGTGTCGCCGGTGCAGTTGGCCAGCGCTCCGCCCTTGAGGTTGGCCCACAAATACTCGACTGGATTCAGCTCGGGGGCGTAGGCGGGGAGCCGCTCGACGGTGAGCCAGTGGCGCTGGGCGGCCAGGTGGGCGCGCATCTTGTGGCTCCAATGCGAACTCAGCCCGTCCCACAGCAGTACCACCCGGTGGCCGGTGTAGAACGCTGCGAGCTGCTCCAGGACGCCGATGAGGCTGTCGGTGTCGTAGCTGTCAGCCTGGAGGTGGAAGCACAACCTCGCACTGGTACCTTCTGGGTGGTAGCCGAGCGCGGCGGCCATGGAGGCCCGCTTCCAGGCCATGCGGTGGCGCAGGATCGGCGTCCTGCCGCGCCGCGACCAGGTCCGCCGGACCGGTGGGATCAGCGAGATGCCCGACTCGTCGAAGAAGACGATCCAGGCCGATTCTGCGCGGGCCCTTTTTTGATCCGGGGCCACTCATGGGCCACCCAGTGCTGGATCGCTTCCTCGTCGCGCTCCTTCGCCTGCCGCTGGGGCCGCTGCACAGTCCAGCCCAGCCGCCCTCGCAATAGCCGCCACACCGATGGGTTCGACAACCCCACCCCGGTCAGGCCCTGGATCACCATGGCGATCCGGTCAAGGGTCCACACGTCGGTGGCGAAGCCGTGGGCGAGCGCGCCCTCCAGCAGCGCCTGCTCGATCGCCTCCAGCTGGTCGTCGGCGACCTTGGGCTGTCGGCCGGTCGGCCCACGAGTCCGCAACGCGGCCGTGCCGTCGGCTCGCCAGCGGCTATGCCAGCGGCTGGCGCTCTGGCCCGAGACGTCCAGCTCACGGGCCACCTCGGCCTGGGTACGGCCCTGGGCGAACAACTCAGCGGCCCGTTCCCGACGGGCCTGGCGGGCCGCCCGCTCTCTCACGGCCCGCTGTCGTGCTTGTTGCTTGCGGCGGTTGGTCGACATAGCGGGCATGCTTCCACACCAGCCACCCCATCGTCACCTCAAAGCGAAACAATCAAATAAGGACTACCACTGACATATATGCAATCTACCAAGCTTTTCTTGCTTGATAGCCTCTGAGCTGCGCGTTTGGCGCGCCGCGAGGGATTCGAACCCCAACCGCCACATCCGTAGCCTGGTGCTCTACGTCGGTCTGGTCGGCTCCAGACGGATCTGGCCTGCTCACGTTGGACGAGTCGTCTATCCAGACGGATCGAGAAGGATCCTGTTGGATCGTCTGGATGATCAGGCGTCAGATGCAGCGCCCGGACACGCTGTCAGGTTCATGGAGAACCAGGGCTAGCCCGAGCCGCTGGCACAGTGGGTTGGGCGTGGAGCCTGCGCGCCCGTGCTTCATACTGGCGTCCATGCTTCCTGGCGTCCACGCCACTCTGGAGGTGCTCCCTTGTCGTACCGCCCAACCCGCTCGATTGAGGGCACAGTTGCAGCGATCACCGGAGCGAGCGCCGGAATCGGTGCGGCGACAGCCCGAGCGTTGGTCGGGGCCGGCGCCAAGGTGGCGTTGGGCGCCCGCCGCAACGACCGCTTGGCTTCGCTGGTGGGTGAGCTTGGCGACGAGCATGCCGTCGCCCTCCCTGGGGACGTCCGCGACCCCCAGTACAACGAGGCCCTCGTGGCCGCGGCGGTCCAGAAGTGGGGGCGGCTAGACACCGTCGTTGCCAACGCGGGCATCGGCGCCTACGGCGGCATTCTGGACATTGACGACGCGCAGCTGCGGGAGATGGTGGAGACCAACTATCTGGCCACGGTGTGGACGGTGCGGTCGGGTGTGCGCCAATTCCGGACACAGGGCGATGGCGGCGACATCGTGATCGTCAGCTCGGTCGCCGGCTTCCGAGGCGGCGCGGACGAGGCGGTCTATGCGGGCACCAAGTTCGCCCAGGTGGGGCTTGGCGGCTCGCTGGACCGTGAGCTCCGGGCGGAAGGGATGCGAGTGACGCTGATCTGCCCGGCGGGGACCGCCACCGAGTTTGCCATCGGTGCCGGCCGGGACGAAGGTTCGCCGGAGCTCGATGCGTACCTGCGTCCCGACGATGTCGCTTACGCGGTCCGCGTCGTGCTCGAACAACCCCGCTCGGTGAGGACCACCGTGTGGCAGCTGTGGAGCAGCCAGCAGCAAAGCTGACCGACTTGGTTTCTGAGATACGCACCAATGCGCGCCCGGCCCACAGGCCGGCTGCATCGACGGGCGTTCTATTGATCGGACGGGTTCGTACGTAGCGAAGCGGGCGGGACTCTAACCTGCGGTCTTGGAGCCCGAGGAGGGATTCAAACCCTCGACCTTCCGATTACGAGAAGGCAGCCAACGCCACGGCCCACCACCAGCTCTGGTACCAGGGCAGGCCATTCGCCGTTGGCGGCCGTGGTGGCGGCGGTGTGCCCCAGCTGGCAGGCGGTGGCGGTTGCTGGCGCATGGTGTTGCCCCTCTGAACACCTGGACCCTGACGCCGGAGTATGGTTGGCGGCAGCAACGCTATGTGCGCTTGGGCCGGCCAAGTCGACGGCAGGTAACGATTGGCCACCAG
>DASUPQ010000087.1 GCA_036280995.1 Actinomycetota bacterium
TTTGAACGATGCCAGCCGGCTGCGCGCGTGCTCCTCGACCTTCGAGGCGACTTCTGTCGACGCGTCGGCCTCCCACAACTCGATGTGTGCCTTCACCTCTTGGCCGAAGAGTTCGTCCACGACCCCAACCACGGTGTTGACCGGCACTCATTTTGAAGATCAAACGGCACTCACGGTGCGCACGATCAAGGCCATTCCTCGCGGCCGATTCTGGTCGTCGCTCGTCGTGAGTCAAGGTCGGTTCTCCTCGCTGCGCTGCGGGGACTCCACCTTGACTCACTCCTCGTCGACGACGGAGCTCGCCTGGATCGAGGAATGGGTATCAGCGCCTTGAGTGACGGGGCCGTGTGCATTCGGAGTGCCGGTCAACAGGCGGCCAAGCTGACCGCACTGGCCCGCTACACACTGCGGGCCGAGGCCGGGCACCACGGCGCGAAACCCCGCGAGGTCCTGCTCCGATTGCACCAAGCGTTGATCGCCCAGCACGGCCGAAGGGGAATGCTCACCGCGATACTGGCCACACTTAGCCTGGATCCGTGGACCCGCCATCGGGCTGATCTTGGTCGTCCGATCGTTGATCTTGATGGTGGAGGGACAGGGGTGAGCCGCTGGTCTGCCCAGCCTTCCGTGTGATCTCCGGTCGGGCCCTGCGGCGGGTGGTCTGGGTCAGGCGGCTGCGGGTGCGGCGGCTGTGAGTGCGGCGGTTGTTGTGGGTGGTGCGGCGGCTGGGGGGAGCGCGGCGTGCCACAGGGCGGTCCATGGGTCGGCCCACGGCCAGTAGGCGGGCAGGTGCAGCACGGGGCGGCGTTGCGGGCGGGCCAGCCGGGCGGGCACGTCGACGAGCTGGCGGCGCAGGGTGGCGCCGCGGGCGACGGCGTGGGCGGCGGCGTGGGCGGGGTCGGCGAGCGTGCCGGCGGCGCGCAGCAGGTTGTGCGTGAGCGCCGCGCAGAGGGCCCAGGCGCTGTTGGCGGCGAACACCCCGGAGGGTAGGTGGGCCAGCGGCCCGTCGATGAGGTCGGCGAACACGGTTTCGATGATCGCGTGCCGGCGGTGGGTGAGGTCGGCCTGCGCGGTGGGTTCGGTGCTGTTGGTGAAAAGCGGGTGATAGCGCCAGACCGGGAACAGCTCGTCGCCGCGGGCCCGGTCGCGGACCCGGCGCACGATCAGCCGGGCGGTGACCGGGCGGGCGGTGCTGGTGAACGCGGTGAACTCCACCTCGGCCACCTCGGCGTCGGAGATCAGTTCGCCGGTATCGGGGTCGATGACCGCGCCCGGGTAGTGCACCGGGGTCCAGGCGTGGTCAGGGATGGCGGCGATGGCCCGGACCACCGCCCGGTTCTTGATCAGTGTGACGGAGAACCGGGCGCCCGCGTCCAGGCAGGCGGCGACCACCGGGCCGTTGCCGAATGCGGAGTCGCCGCGCACCAGGAGCTGTCCGGTGGCGCCGGCGGCGCGGGCGGTGGCGATCACCCGGCGGATCATTCGCGCGGCGGCCTTGCCGGAGCCGGTCCGCCCGGCGCGCAGCCGGATGTCGGCCACCACCGGCGCGCCCCGGTCGGTGCTGAGCGTGGCGGCCTGCGGAGACAGCCCGCGGCGCAGCACCTGCCTGCCGGCAATCTTGGTGTGGCCGAAGCTGGCGCCCTGCTTGGCCGGTCCGTACACCGGCCGCAGCAGCGAGTCGATGTCCACATACACCCGCTGCTCGATGCCCGGCAGCAGGTTGCTGTGGGCGACCAGCCGCGCCAGGTGTGTGCGCGCCACCTCCGCCAGCTGGCGGATCTGGTCGCGGCCGAACTCGCGCAGGAACTGGCCCAGCGTCGCTGGCGCGTACACCTCGGTGAACAGGCCGGGCAGGCCACCGGCGCGCAGCAGGTTCAGATCGTCGATGCAGTCCGCGCCGGCCGCCATCCCGGCGATGATCGAGGTCAGCTTGCCGGCCGGGTTGGCCGTTGCCGACCGCACCCGCGAGTGCCTGAACTTGACCTTGCCGGCGAGCAGCTCGGACAACCCGGCCCGCTCCGCCAACCTCAGCACCGGCACCAGCCCGGCATGCGACACGAGATTCTCATCATCGAACCGCGGCGCGACCCGCGACCAGCTATGGGAAAGTTGCACCGGAAGTGCCCTCCGAATCCTGCTTGATCGGGTCTTCACAACACGATCATCCCAGGTCAGAGGGCACTTCCCCGCTTCCCGCGCCGATCAGCCGTCCA
>DASUPQ010000088.1 GCA_036280995.1 Actinomycetota bacterium
CGGCTACCTCCAACCCTGCGACGTCAAGGGAGAGATCACACCACACGCGTCGCCGGCTAGCGATGGCCGCGGCGACCATCTCGGCCGAGCCTTGGGCGCCCTGGCGAGGACGTCTCGGAGGAAGTGGACCCGGCAGCGCTGGGAGGGCCGCGCCGGCCATGACCGCGGCCACGGCTTGGCACAGGCCCAGGTGGGTGTCGGCGATGACCTAGCTGCACCGCCAAGCCCACGGGCCTTCAGGCGGCCGCAGCCGTGCGTTGGCGCTTACTTCGGCGCTGCGGTCGCCGCACCCGGGTTCTGCTGGAGGAACTAACGTCGCGGCTGGCTCGCTGGTCCGACCGCAGCTTGACTGTGCCCTCGGTGTCGTACCATCGCTTGCATGGCATACGACGAGAACCTTGCTGATCGCATACGTGAGCTGATCGCCGGCGAAGCCGGTCTCACAGAACAGAAGATGTTCGGTGGGCTCGCGTTCCTGATCGGGGGCAACATGGCCGTGGCGGCAAGCGGCCAAGGTGGCGTGCTGGTTCGCGTCGACCCGGCGGAGTCGAATGCGCTGGTCGCGACGACGAACGCTCGACCCATGGAGATGCGCGGCCGGCAGATGCAGGGATGGCTCCGAGTCGGCCCGGAAGACCTCCGCACCAAACGCCACCTCGCCAAGTGGGTGGAACTCGGCACGGCCTACGCCCGCTCACTGCCCGCCAAGCGGTAACCAACGCGCGAAGCCGGGACGCCATGGCATGGGCCAAGACGAGCGTGGGGTGACGGCCCGAGCGGGAATCCTGCCGATGCGTCGTGTGGTGGAGCACAGTATCTCGTATTCGAACCCCACCGAGCTCCACAAACGCCTCTCAACGCTGGCGGATGCGGCTTCGGATGTTGCCCGACCCTCGCGATAGCCGGTTGAGTCCGGGTCGTGCGGCGAATCGCAGCGGCGGGACCGACTTCTTGGCGCAGATCCGGCCGCTGGGGCGTGACTTCTGGCGTGTGAAGCGAGTGCGGCCCCCACACAGTGCCCTCCAGCACCATGCTCCGCACCACATCGCCCCAGCTCAGCAGCCTCTGCTGTGACGCCCATACGAGGCTGCGCATGGCAAAGCGAGGGGGCTGTGCTGACAGAGGATGGCCGGACTCTGTGCACGAACGCCTCGGGGTCACCAGTAGTGACCGGCCTCTCGAAGAAGGGGTCGCACCCTGGTGCATTGCTGTCCTCGGAACGAATTCGGGTCGAGCGTAGAGCGAACGGGGAAGCTTCATCCCTTATGACAAGTGCGCGAGCAGGCGCTAATTGGTCGGTAGACGGCAGCGTCGGAGAAGCTGTAGGGCGGTGGAGCGATTGGGGTGGTCGTGGTGTAGACGAGCAGCCCTCGTGGTCAACTCTCGGCTGCCGTGGAGCTATGGCGCGATCGCCAAGACCGTTGGGTCGGGCGTGTCGAACCGCTAGTGGCCGACCAAGTCACCGCGGGCGGTGTAACCGAAGATTGCTGGACGTAGAGCCGACTGCCTGACCCCATCCTTGCCATCGATGCGCGGAGGGTTCGACCTGCCCCACAGTGACCTCGCCTCCACGCACAACCGCCCAGGTGAAAGGCGGTGCCGAGGGTCGGGCGTGGGGCGGCGCGAGGTTGCGTGTCGCGCAGTTTCTGGCAAATCTCTGGCACGCCTGGCAGGGTCCTTGCCGTCACAGCGAGCCTGGAAGGCACCGGGAGTCGGCTGTGAGTCGTCCCGGCGCCGATTGACAGCAGATTCACAGGTGGCTCCCAGCTGAACTTCGGGTAGGGGGGCTATATCCACGACCAGCATGCAGTACGCGCCGCCGCACGTGGGAGGGAGATGATCGAGCTGGCATCGGGAAGGGAGGCGACCGTGGGTGAGCCGTCGGCCATGGCCGAGCGGCGGCGACCGCCGGAGGCTCGGCTGCTGGTGGTCGAGGACGAGCCCAACATCCTCGAGCTGCTGTCGGCCAGCCTGCGCCTGGCCGGGTTCGAGGTGGCCACGGCCACCGGTGGGCTGGAGGCCCTCCAGGCGGTGCAGCGCCACCGCCCCGACCTGGTCGTCCTGGACGTGATGCTGCCCGACCTGGACGGCTTCGACGTGGCCAGGCGGCTCCGCTCGGGCGACACCCGCACCCCGGTGCTGTTCCTCACAGCCAAGGACGCCACCGAGGACAAGGTCACCGGCCTGACCATCGGCGGCGACGACTACGTCACCAAGCCGTTCAGCCTGGAGGAGGTGATCGCCCGCATCCGCGCCGTGCTGCGCCGGGCCGGCTCCGGCGGCCCGCCCCCGCCGCCGACCCGGCTGCGCGCGGCCGACCTGGAGCTGGACACCGAGAGCCACGAGGTCTGGCGGGCCGGCAAGCGGGTGCAGCTGTCGCCGACCGAGTTCAAGCTGCTGCGCTACCTGATGACCAACGCCGGGCGGGTGCTGTCCAAGGCCCAGATCCTCGACCACGTCTGGAACTACGACTTCCGGGGCGACTCCAGCATCGTCGAGTCCTACGTCTCCTACCTCCGGCGCAAGGTCGACGCGGTCGAGCCGCGGCTGATCCACACCATCCGCAGCGTCGGCTACGTCCTGCGGCTGCCGGATCGCTAGCAGGATGCCCGTCGGGCGGTGGGATCCGGTCGGGGTGCTGGTGGTCCGGCCC
>DASUPQ010000089.1 GCA_036280995.1 Actinomycetota bacterium
TGGTCGGGCTGCCCGGCCGGGTGGCCGGTCAGGGCCAGGAACACGTCGTCGAGGGTGGCGCCGTGGACGGCGAACCGGTCGACCACCCGGCGGGTCGGGTCGACCTCGTCGAGCAGGGCCCGGACCTGGGCGGCGCTGCCGTCGGTGGCGACCCCGATGGTCAGGCGGGCCGGGTCGCGCCGGGCGGCCCGGTCGTCCAGGCGCCGGGCGACCTCCTCGAAGGCGGCCGCGTCGGCCAGCACCAGGTCGAGGCGGTGGCCGGCGACCTGCTCCTTGAGCTGGGCCGAGGTCCCCTCGGCGACCACCCGGCCGCCGTCGAGGACGGCGATGCGGTCGGCCAGCCGGTCGGCCTCCTCCAGGTACTGGGTGGTCAGGAACACGCTCACCCCCGACCCGGCGAGCTCGCCCACGACCTGCCACACCGCCTGGCGGCTGCGCGGGTCCAGGCCGGTGGTCGGCTCGTCCAGGAACAGCACCGCCGGGTCGCCGACCAGGCCGGCGGCCAGGTCGAGGCGGCGGCGCATGCCGCCCGAGTAGGTCTTGACGGTGCGGCCGGCGGCGTCGGTGAGGTCGAACCGCTCCAGCAGCTCGGCCGCCCGGCGCCGGGCCCGGGCGCGGGACAGGCCGGCCAGGCGGCCCATCATGCGCAGGTTCTCCTCGCCCGTCTGGAGGTCGTCAACGGCCGCGAACTGGCCGGTGAGGCTGATGCGGCGGCGCACCTGGCGGCGGTCGGCGGCGACGTCGAAGCCGGCCACCCGGACCTGGCCGGCGTCGGCCCGGACCAGGGTGGCCAGGATCCGCACGGCCGTGGTCTTGCCGGCCCCGTTGGGGCCGAGCAGGGCGAACACGCCGCCCCGGGCCACGCCCAGGTCGACGCCGTCCAGGACCCGCACCCGGCCGTAGGACTTCTCGAGGCCGATCGCCTCGACGGCCAGCTCGTCGCGCATCTCCCGCTCCTTCTGTGTATGGCGTACACTTTACTGTGTAAGGTATACACAGTCGTAGGATGGGTGTCAACCCACCGAAGCGGAGACCATGGACGACCAGACCGGCGGCGGCCTGCCGGCCAGCATCGCGGCCGCCTGGGGGCTGCGCGAGCGGCCCCACAAGGGCCCGCGACCCGCCCTCAGCCTGGAGCGGATCGTGGCCGCGGCCGTGCTCGTCGCGGCCGCCGACGGCCTCCAGGCGGTGTCGATGGGCCGGGTGGCCAGCGAGCTCGGCGTCTCCACCATGTCGCTGTACCGCTACGTCGGGGCCAAGGACGAGCTGCTGGCCCTGATGGCCGACCTGACCTTCGAGGGGCCGCCGGCCCGGCGGGGGCCGGAGGAGAGCTGGCGCGACGGGCTGGCCCGCTGGGCCAGGACGGAGCTCGGGGTGTACCGCCGCAACCCGTGGGTGCTGCGCATCCCGATCAGCGGCCCCCCGGTCACCCCCAACGCCATGGCCTGGCTGGAGCGTGGGCTGGACTGCCTGGCGGACACCGGCCTCCAGGAGGGTGAGAAGCTCTCGGCGATGCTGCTGCTCACCGGCTTCGTCAGGGGGCAGGCGGCGCTCCAGGCCGACATCGCCGCCGCCCAGGCGGCCGGGGCGGCCGCGCCCGACCCGGAGATGATGGGCGCCTACGGGCGCCTGCTGGCCAGGCTGCTCGACCCGGAGCGGTTCCCGGCCCTGCACGCGGTGATCGCGGCCGGGGTGTTCGACGAGCCGGACGACGGCGACTACGACTTCAACTTCGGTCTGGAGCGGGTGCTGGACGGGATCGAGACCCTGATCGACAAGAGGAGGAGCGGACGTGGCTGACGCCGTCGCCGACGTGAAACGGGCGGCCCGGGAGCGGGTCGAGCAGGCCAGGGACGAGCTGGTGGCCCTCAGCCACCGCATCCACGCCAACCCCGAGCTCGGGTTCGAGGAGGAGCAGGCCTGCGCCTGGCTGTGCGAGCTGCTGGACGGGGCCGGTCTCGAGGTCGAGCGGGGGGTTGGCGACCTGCCGACGGCGTTCGCGGCCCGGGCCGGGTCGGGGCCGCTGCACGTGGTCGTGTGCGCCGAGTACGACGCCCTCCCGGCCGTCGGCCACGCCTGCGGGCACAACGTGATCGCGGCCATGGCCGCCGGGGCCGGCCTGGCCCTGGCCCGGGTGGCCGACGACGCCGGCCTGCGCGTGACCGTGCTCGGGACCCCGGCCGAGGAGGGCGGCGGCGGCAAGATCCTGCTGCTCCAGCGGGGCGCCTTCGACGGGGCGCACGCGGCCATGATGGTCCACCCCTCGCCGTACGAGCAGCCCGAGATGCCGATCATCGCCGTCAGCCACCTCGAGATCGCCTACACCGGCAAGGAGGCCCACGCCTCGGCCTACCCGTTCGAGGGCGTCAACGCCGCCGACGCGCTGGTCGTAGCCCAGACGGCGATCGGCCTGCTCCGCCAGCACCTGCGCCCCGGCGACCGGGTGCACGGGATCGTCACCAAGGGCGGCGACGCCGCCAACGTGATCCCGGCCCACACCGAGGGCGCCTGGATGGTCCGGGCCGCCACCCTGGAGCAGCTGGAGGAGGTCCAGGGCAAGGTGGCCCGCTGCTTCGAGGCCGGCGCCCTGGCCACCGGGGCGACCCTGGAGCTGACCTCGGACCACGACCCCTACGCGGAGATGCACCACGACCATGAGCTGTCGGCCCTGTACCAGCGCAACGCCGAGGCCCTGGGCCGCAGCTTCGCCGGCAGGTCCGACCGGGGCGCCGGGTCGACCGACATGGGCAACGTCTCCCTGGCCCTGCCCTCGATCCACCCCACCATCGGCATCGACGCCCTGCCCGCGGTCAACCACCAGCCCGAGTTCACCGCCAAGTGCGCCGCCCCGGCCGCCGACAAGGCCGTGGTCGACGGCGCGGTCGCGATGGCCTGGACGGCGATCGACGCCGCCACCGACGGGGCCCTGCGCGACCGCCTGCTGGCCGGCCCACCCGGGCGGGCCTGACCCACGCCCGCCGGGCTACCGGCCGATGCGGCGGCGCCGACCGGCGGGCTCAGGCATGGCGCGGGAACGGGGCCAGGGCGGCGTCCAGGCGGCCGGCCCTGGCCGCCCAGCGGTCGCCGTGGGGGCGGACCTCGATCTCGCGCCGGTCGTCGTCGCGGATGTGGAGGACCAGCTCCAGCCAGCTCTCGGGGAGGGCGGCGGCGACCCGGTCGGCCCACTCGACGAACACCACCGCGTCGGCCGAGAGGACGTCCTCCAGGCCCAGGTCCTCCAGCTCCAGGGGGCCGCTGAGGCGGTAGGCGTCGACGTGGTGGATGGGCGGGTCGCCGTCGTACTCGCGGACCAGCATGAAGGTCGGGGACAGCACCGGCCCGTCGACCCCGAGGGCGTCGGCCGCCCCCTGGACCAGCCGGGTCTTGCCGGCCCCGAGGTCGCCGGCGAGCCCGACCACGTCGCCGGGGTCGAGCAGCCCGGCCACGGCCGCCCCGATCGCCTTGGTGGTCGCCTCGTCGTCCGACCGCAGCCGCAGGTCGCCCATGCTCAGAACAGCCCCAGCTGCTCGGACGGCCGGTCCTCGTCCCCCGGGGCCGGCGCGGCCAGCAGCTCGGCCAGGACCCGGAAGTCGCCCTCCATCGCCTCCAGCGGGCCCGGCCCGCCCGTGCCCCGCCCCTGGGCGTGCAGCGCCGCCGCCGGGTGGAAGGTCGGCAGCAGCACCCGCCCCTGGAACGGGTAGGTCCGCCCCCGCAGCCTGCTGATCCCGGTGGTCGTCTCCAGCAGCGTCCTGGCCGCGAAGTTCCCCAGGGTGACCACCACCTTGGGGTCGACCAGCCGGATCTGCGCGTCCAGCCAGGGCCGGCAGGCGGCGATCTCGTCGGGCAGGGGGTCGCGGTTCCTGGGGGGCCGGCAGTTGTGCACGACCCCTCCGGTGGTCACGAAGTTGTGCGTCTCCTCCACGTCGATGCAGAAGAAGGTGACATCGGACCGGTAGCGGTCGGTGATGTCCCTGACGTCGGCCTCGTCGAAGAGCACCTCGGCGTCCCCTGGAACCGTTCGGGTCGGATCGAAGGGAACGCGTGGCTCCACCTCAGGATCGACCTTGTATCGCATGGACGGCGGCACATACGGCGCAATGAGCTCTGACAGAATCGCCGTTGCTGCGACGCCAAAGACGAGCTTCTGACGCTTCCCGGTGACTCTGGCCTCGAGCCCCAGACGAGCCAGGGCCGAAACGAGGACCCGATGGTCCTCCTCTGAGAAGCCGTAGGTGGCGATTTCGGCAAGCGGTCGCCTTCCCGGCCGGATCCGCAGGTGCCCGTCGTCCATGAACCAGATCGCCAGCATCAGCGGAGTGAGCCGCTCGGCCATCCATGGAGGAACCCGCTTCCTCGGCCGATAGAACTCGCTCCGGAGCAGCCCCAGAGCTCTGTGCGCGAGCGTGCGGACGTGGACGACCGGGTACGCCGCCGGCCCACCGGCCACCGCCGACACGTTGAGCTGCTTCACTCGTGGCGAAAGCTCGGCCAGCAGCTCGGCCTTGTACCGCGCATATGCTTCCTGCCGGGTTGAATGACCAAACGACAGCGTGGCCTCTGCCGCGGTGAGGTGACCGTCGCCGAGGAGCGTCCCGTAGACGATCTCGCGAGCGATGCGGCTCATCCCCTGGCCAGTCGCGATCCGGGCTCCTGCTGGGAGTTGCTCGACCGCGATGAACCCGCGATCGGTCATGACCTCGTGATCCCCGGTCAGCTGGATGCTGACCTGTCCAGCGCCCGCATGCTTGGCCGAGCGATAGGTGAGGCGGAAGACTCGCCGGCCGGCGAGCGGAGAGGCGTGCCAGCCCGTGACTAGTCGGCGGACAAGGCGCCCTTCGGCATCGACCGACATGACGGTGCCGTCGTAGCGCGATCGAACCAGGCGCCCGATCCGTTCCCACGAGCCGTCACCAAGCTGTACACGTGCGTTGTAGCGAAGACATCGCACGACGTTGGTGACGTAGACGTCCTGGCGGCGGAGGCCGATGCCCCCCAGGAGGCGGTTGAGGAGCTGGCCGGAGGGGCCGACGAAGGGGACGCCCTGGCGGTCCTCGTGGAAGCCGGGGGCCTCGCCGACGAACATCAGGTCGGCGTTGGGGTCGCCCTGGCCGAACACGACCTGGGTGCGGCCCTCGTGGAGGCGGCAGCGGGTGCAGCCGGCGGCCTCGGCGGCGACCGCCTCCAGCTCGGTCGGCACCTCAGCAGTTCCCGCAGGCCCCGCCGCAGCAGCCACCGCCGCCGCCGGCGACGGGCATGGCCGCGCCGTCACTCCCCCGGACCGGGGCGGCGACCAGGCTCAGCAGCCGGCGGGCCTGGGTCCCGCAGTCCGGGCAGGTCTCGTCGTCGGCCCGCCCGGCCGGGACCAGGGCCTCGAACTGGTGCCCGCAGTCCGCGCAGCGGTACTCGTAGAGCGGCACGCTACTCCCCTCCTGCTCCGCTCGATGCGTCGGAGGCGGCCGGGATGCCGGCGACCGGGCCGGCGGCCCGGACCCCGGCCCGGATGGCGGCGGCCAGGGCCTCCTCGGCCAAGAAGGCTACCAGGTCCATGGCCGCCGGCACCCTGGGCACGGCCACCGCGAACACGGTGTCGCCGTCGAAGCTGGTGTGGACGGGCGCGATCGCCCGGGCCATGCCGTCGTGGGCCTGCACGGCGACCCGGTGGACCTCGCCCTTGGTCAGGATGGCGTTGGTCGCGACCAGGGCCAGGGTGGTGCTGCCGCCGGGCGGGACCGGCTCGGGCCGGACCTCCCCGTCGGCCGTCGGCGAGGCCAGCCGCTCGCGCAGGGCGGTCCTGGCCCCGCCGGGCACCCGGGCCCCGGCGAGCACGGTCCCGTCCTCGTCGAGCACGTCGCCGCCGGCGTTGACGGCGGCCAGGGCGCCGACCGTGACCGGCCCGGCCTCGAGCACCGACCAGCCGAGCCCGCCCTTGGTCATGTGCTCGGGCCCGGCCGTCTTGCCGACGGTGGCGCCCATGCCGGCGCCGACGTTGCCGAGCGGCCCGTCGGCGGTCGAGGCGGCCAGGCAGGCGGCCTCGCCCTCGGCCGGGCCGGGCCGGGCGTCCCAGTCCCCGACCATCAGGTCGAACAGCACGGCCGCGGGCACGATCGGGATGGGCCGGCCGAAGCGGCCGTAGCCGAGCCCGCGCCGCTCGCACCAGTCGACCACCCCCTGGGCGGCGTGCAGCCCGAACGCGCTCCCGCCCGTGAGCAGCACCGCCGACACGCCCTCGACGTGGGCCTGGGGCTGGAGCAGGTCGGTCTCGCGGGTCCCGGGCCCGCCACCGCGGACGCTGGCCGCGGCCACGTTCCCCGGCGGCGGCACCACCACCGTGCAGCCGGTCAGCCCGACCGGGTCGGTCCAGTGGCCGACGGCCAGGTCCTCGATGCCGAGTGCCACGGCCGCCTAGGACCCCGGGACCCGGCGGACTTCTGTGCGCCGGCGCTTCCGGGCGGCCGCCTTGGCCGGGACCAGCACCTCGTCGGCGAAGGCGGCGATCTCGGCGTCGAGCACCTCGTGCTCCTCCAGGAAGGCGCAGTGGCCGGCGTCCTCCAGGATCAGCAGGCGCGACCCGGGGATCTTCTCGGCCATGTACCGGGCCGCCGCCGGCGGGGTGAGGCGGTCCTTGTCCCCCACCACGACCAGGGCGGGCACGCCGACCGCCTCCAGCGACTCCGACAGGTCGAAGTCGACCAGGCTGGGGAAGACCTTGGCCCAGACCTCGACGTCGGTGCCGGCCAGGGTCCGGTCGATGAAGGCGACCTGGCTGGGCGAGGGGTTCGAGCCGAAGCCGAACAGGCGCGTGCCCAGGTAGCCGAGGTCGCTGCCGCGCCGGCGGAGCTGCTGGGCCCGGACCGGGTCCTGGCCCATGAAGCGGAAGGCGCCGGTGATCAGGGTCCGCTGGGCCCACGCCGACCCCCAGGCGCTGACCGCGGCGGTCATGCCCCGGACGGTGTCGACGTAGGTGGAGCCGACCAGGACCAGCCCGGCGACCCGGCCGCCCAGCTCCTGGGGGAACTGCTCGGCGAGCTGGAGGGCGGCGATGCCGCCCATCGAGTGGGCGACCACCACCACCCGCTCCTCCCCGGTCCAGTCGAGCACCGCCTTGAGGTCGCCGGCCAGGGCCTGGAGCGAGTAGTCCTCCTTGCCGGGCCGGCCCGAGCGGCCGTGGCCGCGCTGGTCATAGAAGACGCAGCGGAACCGGTCGGGCAGGTCGCGGCGCTGGTAGTGCCAGGCGTCCTGGGTGAGCGAGAAGCCGTGGGCGAACACCAGGCAGGGGCCCTGGCCCAGCTCCTCGACGTGGATCCGGGTGCCGTCGTGGCTGGCCACCTTGGCCGAGGTCCCCCGGATCCCCCCGAACCGCTCCCCGGCCTCGGGGTCCTCGCGCCGCCGGTCCCGCCCCACCAGCGTCCGCTCCAGGGTCACCCCCGCCCCCACCCCGAGCAGCAGCCCCCCGGCCAGCAGCCCGATCCCCCGCACGGTCAGCGGCGTCGCCTGCCCGTTCTTCCGCCCCCCGGACCGCTTGCCAACGACCGGGTTCCGCCCCCGCCCGGCCCGTTGGAGGGCGGCCCGCGCGGGTCGTTGCCGGCTGGCCGCCATCAGCCGACCGCCTGCCTGACCGGGCGGCCGGGGGCGGGACGGCCGGCGCGGTGGTGGACACGGGGGAGGCGGGGTGAGAGGCCGCAGGTGATCTCGTAGTCGATCGTGCCCAGGGCGGCCGCCCACTCGCCGGCGCCCGGCTCGCCCTTGGCCGGGTCGCCGAGCAGGGTCGCCACCTGGCCGACCTCCACGTCCACCTCGCCAACGTCCACCATCACCTGGTCCATGGTCACGGTACCGACCTGCGGCAGGTCATGCCCGCCGAGGACGACCCGTATCCGGCCCGACAGCCCCCGGCGCAGGCCGTCGGCGTACCCGACCGGGAGGGTGGCGATGCGGGTCCGGCGGGGCGCCCGCCAGCGGTGCCCGTAGGAGACCCGCTCCCCGGCCTCGACCGTGCGCAGGGCCGACACGGCCGCCCGCAGGGCCAGGGCGGGCCGCAGGCGGGCCCGGACCTGGTCGGCCAGCTCCTCGCTCGGGGCCAGCCCGTAGACCTCGATCCCGGCCCTGACCAGGTCGAAACGGGCGTCGGTGCGCACGGTGGCCCCGGCGCTGTTGGCCAGGTGACGCCAGCGCGGCTCCAGCCCGGCCGCCGCCGCCGCGGCCAGGGCGTCCCGGAACCGGGCCAGCTGGGCGTCGGTGGTGGCCGTCTTGGCCGCCTCGTCGGCGACCGCGAAGTGGCTCCAGAGCCCCTCGACCTCCAGCCCCGGCTCGGCCAGGGCCGCCGCGACCAGCGCCGGCAGCTCGGCCGGGTCGCAGCCCTGGCGGTGCATGCCGGTGTCGACCTTGAGGTGGGCGGCCACCGGCCGCCCGGCCCGGCGCCCGGCCATCCCGAACGCCCGGACCCCGGCCTGGGTGCAGACGGTCACGGCGATCCGGTCGGCCGCGCAGGCGTCGGCCGCCGCCGGGTGGGGCTCGGACAGCACCAGCAGCGGGGCCGAGATCCCGGCCCGGCGCAGCTCCAGCGCCTCCTCGACCAGCGCCACCCCCAGCCAGGCCGCCCCGGCCCGGACCGCCGCCCGCGCCACCGGCACCGCCCCGTGCCCGTAGGCGTCGGCCTTGACCACGGCCAGCAGCCGCGCCGGGGCGATCTCGGCGGCCAGCGTGCGCACGTTCCCGGCGATCGCCTCCAGGTCGACCTCGACCCAGGCCGGCCGCAGCCCCGGCCACGGCGTCCGGGTCATCGACGCCCCTCGCCCTCGCCGAGCAGCTCCTGGAACGCCCCCGGGAGGTGCTCGGCCACGTCGCCGGCGGCGACCGAGACCGGCCCGAGGTCGGCGACGGCCAGGGCGGCGGCGCGGCCGTGGACCCAGGCCCCGAGCCGGGCGGCGTCGAACGGGTCGAGCCCCTGGGCGAGCAGCGACCCGGTCAGCCCGGTGAGCACGTCCCCGGTCCCGCCGGTGGCCAGCGACGGGACCCCGGTCGGGTTGACGGCCAGCCGCCCGTCGGGGCCGGCGACCACCGTGTTGTCGCCCTTGAGCAGCACGGTCGCCTTCCACGCCCCGGCCCGGCCGGTGGCCTGGTCGAGCCGCGTGCCCTCGGCGTCGGGGGCGAGGCGGGCGAACTCGCCGGCGTGCGGGGTGACCAGGGTCGGCCCCCGCCGCCCGGCCAGCGGCCCGCCGGTGCCGAGGGCGAACAGGGCGTCGGCGTCGACCACGGCCGGGCCGTCGTAGGCGGCCAGCATCCCCCTGACCACCTTCTGGGTGCCGTCGGCCCGGCCCAGCCCGGGCCCGATCCCGATCGCGGTCGCCTCCCCCAGCCAGCGCCGGCAGGCGTCGTCGGCGTTGCGGGCCAGCCCGCCGCCCGACTCGGGCAGGGCGACCGTGAGGGCCTCGGGCACGGCCGCCCCGACCCGGTCGGCCACCGAGGCGGGGGCGGCGATGACCAGCAGCCCGGTCCCGGCGCGCCGGGCGGCCAGGCCCATCAGGGTCGGCGCCCCGCCCATGCCCGGGCTGCCCCCGACCAGCAGCAGGACCCCGCGCGAGCGCTTGTGCAGCTCGGCCCGGGGCACGGGCACGAGCCCGGCCAGGTCGGCGGCCTCGCTCACCCCCCAGCGCCCCGGGGCCAGCGGCAGGCCGATGTCGGCCACCTCCAGCCGCCCGGTGTGCCCGCTGCCCGGCTCCAGGACGTGGCCGGGCTTGACCGCCTGGAAGGTGACGGTGACGGCGGCCGTGACCGCCTCGCCGGCGACCTCGCCGGTGGCCCCGTCCACCCCCGAGGGGATGTCGACGGCGACCACCGGGGCGCCGGCGGCGTTGGCGCAGCCGATGGCCTCGGCCACCGCGCCCCTGGGGGCGCCGCTCGACCCCGTCCCGAGCAGCCCGTCCAGTACCAGGTCGGCCCCGGCCAGCAGCCGGTCGGCCAGCTCGGGGGTGAACGCCCGGACCCGCCCGCCGGCCGCCCGGACCAGGGCCACGCAGCGCCGCCCCTGCTCGTCGAGGCCGTCCGGGTCGCCGGTGACCAGCGCCTCCGCCCCGGCCCCGCGCCGGGCCAGCCGGGCCAGGGCCTCGAGGGCGTCGCCGCCGTTGTGGCCCTTGCCGCCCAGGGCGACCACCCGCCGCCCGGACAGGTGGCCCAGCTCGCCGGCGGCCGCTGTGGCCACGGCCGCCCCGGCCCGGCCCATCAGCGTCTCGACCGGGGTCCCGCCCTCCTGGGCGGCCGCGTCCGCCGCCTGCACCGCCGCCACGGTCGCGAGCGGCCTCATGCCCCTGCCCCCCGCTCCCGGGACCTCACGACCCCGCGGCCCCACCGCTGGCCCCGCCGCGCTGGCGGTCGAGCCGGCGGCGGACCCACGGCGGCGGGCCGGGCGGGCGGCGCGGGTAGTCGTCGGGGCCCTCGATGAGCACGCTGGCGAAGGCGGTGTCCTTGGTGTCGGACAGGGTGAGGTGCCAGCGCAGCGCGCCCAGCAGGTGGGCCCAGTCGGCCAGCTCGCCGGTGAGCTTGATCGAGGGGGCGCCCGAGGGCAGGTTGGTGACCTCGATCTCGGTGTAGGCGAACCCCGAGAACCCGACCCCAAGGGCCTTGGAGGTGGCCTCCTTGGCCGCCCACCGCTTGGCCAGGTAGGCGACCTCGCCGACGCCCCGGCGGGCGGCGGCCTCGAGCTCGGCCTTGGTGAAGACGCGCTCGCGGAAGCGGGGGTGGCGCTCAAGGGCACGGCGGATGCGGGCGACCTCGATGGCGTCGAAGCCGATCCCGACGATCATCGAACCCCGAACTTGGCCCTGGTCGCCGGCCGGGTCAGCAGGAAGATGATCAGGGCGTCGATCAGCAGCCCGAGCAGGTTGCCGACGGACAGGTCCCGGAGGGCGGCCAGGACGACGACCACCATGGCCAGGTACCAGCCCCACTGGCGGCCCTGGAGCAGCCCAACGCCGGCCGCGATCAGCCCGGCGACCAGCAGGAGCAGGAAGAGCGGAGGGCTGCCGCCGTTGATCATGAACGACAGCACCGGGAAGCCGAGGAACGCGGCGTCGATGAACAGGAAGATGGCGACGATGCTGACCGACTGGTCGGGATCGACGTCGAAGGCCATCGTCTACTCCACCGTCACGCTCTTGGCCAGGTTGCGGGGCTTGTCGATCGGGCACCCGCGGGCAACGGCCACATGGTAGGAGAGCAGCTGCAGCGGGAGCAGGCAGACCAGCGGGGCCAGCAGCTGGGCGGTGGGCGGCACCCGCAGCACGTGGGTGGCGTGGGCGGCCACCTCACGGTCGCCGTCGGTGGCGATGGCGATGATGGCCGCGCCCCTGGCCGCCACCTCCTGGATGTTGGTCAGCATCTTGGCGTACACGTGGCTGGAGGGGTGGACGACCACCACCGGGGTCCCGTCCTCGATCAGCGCGATCGGCCCGTGCTTGAGCTCGGCCGCCGGATACCCCTCGGCGTGGAGGTAGGAGATCTCCTTGAGCTTCAGGGCCCCCTCCAGCGCCATCGGGTAGCCGACGTGCCGGCCCAGGAACAGCCAGTCGCGGGCGTCCTTGTACGCCTCGGCCACCTTGCGGACCTGGTCGCCGCGCTCCAGGCAGAGCCCGACCTTGGCCGGGAGCTGCTGCAGCTCGCGCACCACCGCGGCCACCTCGTCGACGAACATGGTCCCCCGCACCTGGGCCAGGTACAGCGCGACCAGGTACATGGCGGCCAGCTGGGTGGCGAAGGTCTTGGTCGCGGCCACGCACACCTCGGGCCCGGCCCTGGTGTAGAGGACCGCGTCCGACTCCCTGGGGATCGACGCCCCCACGGTGTTGCAGACGGTCAGCACCCGGGCCCGCTGCCGGCGCGCGTACCGCACCGCCCCCAGCGTGTCGGCCGTCTCCCCCGACTGGGAGATGGCGATGACCAGCGTGTTCCGGTCCAGGACGGGGTCGCGGTAGCGGAACTCGCTGGCGATCTCGATCTCCACCGGCAGCCGGGTCCAGTGCTCGATGGCGTACTTGGCCACCAGCCCCGAGTGGAACGCGGTCCCGCAGGCGACCACGAACACCTTGTCGACCTCGCGCAGCTCGTCCTCACTCATCCGCAGCTCGTCGAGGACGAGGTGCCCGTCGGCGTCGGTCCGCCCCTCAAGGGTCTGCTTGATGGCCAGCGGCTGCTCGTGGATCTCCTTGAGCATGAAGTGCTCGTAGCCGCCCTTCTCGGCGGCCGACAGGTCCCAGTCGACGTGGTGCTCGTACGGCTCCACGTCGTTCCCGTCCAGGTCGGTCACGGCGAGCCGTTCGGGGGTCACGACCACGACCTGGTCGTCCTCCAGGATCACCCCGTCCTTGGTCCGGTCCAGGAACGCGGCGAAGTCGCTGGCCACGAAGTTCTCGGCCGCGGCCCGCCCGGCCACCAGGGGGAGGTCCCGCTTGGCCCCGACCACGACCCCGGGGTCGCCCTGGTGCAGCACGGCCAGCGCGAACGACCCCTCCAGGCGCCGGATCGCCGACCGCACCGCGTCCGGGAAGGGCTGCCCCTCGGCCAGCTCCGCCTCCACCAGGTGGGCGACGCACTCGGTGTCGGTCTGGGAGGCGAACCGGTGCCCCTCGCGCTCCAGCTGCGCCCGCAGGGTGAAGAAGTTCTCGATGATCCCGTTGTGGATCACCGCCACCTTGCCGGTGCAGTCCAGGTGGGGATGGGCGTTGCGGTCGGTCGGCTGCCCGTGGGTCGCCCACCTGGTGTGCCCGATCCCGGTCACCCCGCCCAGCGCGGTGTCGGACCCAAGGGCCTGCTCGAGCACCTCGAGCTTGCCGGCCTTGCGGACGACCTGGACCTCGCCGCCGTCCAGCACCGCCACCCCGGCCGAGTCGTACCCCCGGTACTCGAGCCGCCGCAGGCCCGCGAGCAGGATCGGGAGGGCCTGCTGGTTGCCGGCGTAGCCGACGATGCCACACATGCTGTCAGGCTCCCTTCAATGCGACGGCCGCCGGAGGGGACAAGAGCCAATCCTAGCAGCCGGGCAACCTACCCCAGCTCGCTCGCGACCAGGGCGGCCAGGCGGTCGGCGGTGCCCCGTGCCTCCTCCTCGGTCTCGGCCTCGACCATGACCCTCACCAGGGCCTCGGTCCCCGACGGGCGGACCAGCACGCGGCCCGTGCCCTGCAGGCGGGTCTCCTCGCCCTCGACCGCCCGCCAGACGACCTCGGCGCCTTCCAGGGCGGTGCGGTCGGCGACCCGGACGTTGACCAGCACCTGGGGCAGGCGGCGCATCACCGTGGCCAGCTCCGACAGCGGGCGGCCGGAGCGGGCGACCACGCTCAGCAGGCGCAGGCCGGTGAGGAGGCCGTCGCCGGTGGTGGCGCGGTCGAGGAAGATCAGGTGGCCGGACTGCTCGCCGCCGAGGGTGTGGCCGCCGGCCAGCATGGCCTCGAGGACGTAGCGGTCGCCGACGGCGGTCTGCTCGACGGCGATGCCGTGGTGGTCCATGGCCTGGCGGAAGCCGAGGTTGGTCATCACGGTGGTGACCACGGTGTTGGTGGGGAGGTCGCCGCGGGCGCGGGCGTCGAGGGCGGTGATGGCGAGGATGACGTCGCCGTCGACCAGGGCGCCGCGCTCGTCGACGGCCAGCAGGCGGTCGGCGTCGCCGTCATGGGCCAGGCCGACGGCGGCCCCGCAGCGGGTCAGCACGGCCTGGACGTGCTCGGGGTGGGTGGAGCCGACGCCGGCGTTGATGTTGTGGCCGTCGGGGTCGGCGGCGACGGCGGTGACCTTGGCCCCGGCGCGGCGGTAGGCCTCGGGGGCGATGTCGGCGGCGGCGCCGTTGGCGCAGTCGACCACCACCTCGAGGCCGTCGAGGTCGGGGATGCCCTCCAGCAGGTGGGCCAGGTAGGCCTCGACGCCGTCGTTGGCGGTGGGGCGCATGCGGCCGACGTCGGCGCCGACGGGCCGGGGCGCGCCGTGGCCGGGGGTGCCGAGGGCGGCCTCGATCCGCTCCTCGACGGCGTCGGGGAGCTTGAAGCCCTCGGGGCCGAAGAACTTGATGCCGTTGTCGGGCATGGCGTTGTGGGAGGCGGAGATGACCGCCCCGGCGGCGGCGCCATAGTGGCGGGTCAGGAAGGCGACAGCCGGGGTCGGCATCACGCCGGCGGCGAGGACGTCACCGCCGGCGCTGAGGATGCCGGCGACCAGGGCGCTCTCCAGCAGGGTGCCCGAGGCCCGCGGGTCGCGGCCGACGACCACGGCGGGCCGGCCTTGGGCGTGGGGGCGCTCGGCGCGGAGCACCCCGACGGCGGCCCGGCCGAGGGCAAGGGCGAGCTCGGGGGTGAGGTCGGCGTTGGCCAGACCACGTACCCCGTCGGTCCCGAACAGCGTTCCCACCGGCAGACTCCGTCCGGCGGACCCGTCAGCGCTTGCTGTACTGGGGCGCCTTGCGGGCCTTCTTGAGGCCGTACTTCTTGCGTTCGACCTCGCGGGCGTCGCGGGTGAGGAAGCCACGCTTCTTCAGCTCGGGCCGCAGCTCGATGTCGAGGTCGACCAGGGCCCGGGAGATGGCGTGGCGCAGGGCGCCGGCCTGGCCGGAGACCCCGCCGCCGTCGAGGTTGGCGAGCACGTCGTAGCGCTCGAGGGTGTTGGTGACCCGCAGGGGCTCGGTGACGAGCCGGCGGTGGGCCGGGTTGGGGAAGTAGTCTTCGAGGGGGCGGCCGTTGAGCTTGAAGTTGCCCGTCCCCTCGATCAGCCGCACCCGGACCACGGCCTCCTTGCGGCGGCCGGTGCCCCTGGCCAGCTGTGCTGGAGCAGCCAACGAACTGTCCTCCTATCCTTCCTGCCTGACGGTGGCGGCCACGTCCAGCGGCACCGGCATCTGCGCGGCGTGCGGGTGGGTCGGGCCGTCGTAGACCTTGAGCTTGGAGAGCATCTGCCGCCCGAGCCGGTTGCGGGGCAGCATCCCGCGGACGGCCTTCTCGACCGCGCGGGAGGGCCGCTGGGCGAGCAGCACGGCGTACGGCGTCTCCTTGAGGCCGCCCGGGTAGCCGGAGTGGCGGTAGGCGACCTTCTGCTCGCGCTTGCGCCCGGTCAGCCGCACCTTGGCCGCGTTGATGACGATCACGTGGTCGCCGGTGTCGACGTGGGGGGCGAAGATCGGCTTGTGCTTGCCGCGCAGGACGCGGGCGACCTGGGCGGCCAGCCGCCCGAGGACCTGGCCGTCGGCGTCGACGACGTACCAGTCGCGGGTCACGTCCCGCGCGCGGGGCGAGAACGTTCGGCTTGCTGGCGAAGGCATGCGGGCAACTCCGTTACGATTCGGAAGTGTGGCGCCGGGCATGTCGTGCCTGCCGCAGCGTCGAGTGAACCGACTGTCAAGGCTAGCGGTGACCAGGCCGTTTGGTCAACTTCGCCGCGGCCCTCACGCGGGGGCCAGGACCTTCCAGGCCGACGGCATCACCGCCACCGACCCGGGGGTCGGGGCGGGCTCGCCGTCGAGGCGGCAGGGCATGTCGGTGACGACCGTGGCCGACGGGCCGCGGAGGCGGGGCAGGTCCCCGGGGAGGCGGTTGTCCCTGGCCAGGTGACGGGCCAGCCTGGCCTTGGAGACCGCGGCCGGGACGACCAGCACGTCGAGCAGGCCGTCGCCGACGTCGGCGTCGGGGATCAGCCAGCGGCCCCCGCCGAACGACCCGCCGTTGCCGACGACCACGGCCAGGGCCTCGCCCTCGACCACCTTCCCGTCGACCTCGACCCTGGCCGGCCAGGTCGGCGGGTTGATCCCGGCGCGGACGCCGCCGACCACGTAGGCGGCGGGGCCGAGGACCTTCTTGAGCGCCCGGGGCAGGGTGTCGGTGGCGGCGGCGGCGAAGCCGGCGTTGACGCCGTTGGCGGCCCGGCGCGGGCCGCAGTCGAGCAGGTCCAGGGTCCGGGGGCGGGCGTCGGCCAGCTCGCCGGCCGCGGCCACCGGGTCGGGCGGCATGCCGAGGGCCCGGGCCAGGTCGTTGCCGGTCCCGGCGGGCAGCAGGGCGACCAGCGGGCCGTCGCCGCCGAGCGGGAGCCCGTTGGCGACCTCGTGGACGGTGCCGTCGCCGCCGAACACGACCAGGACGTCGACCTCGGCGGCCAGCTCGGCGGCCAGGGTCTCGGCGTCCCCGCGGTCGCCGGCCGGGTACACCGGCACCCGGCCGAACCGGGGACGCAGCAGCCGGAGGGCCTCGGGGAGGCGCTCCCAGGCGGACGACCCGACGTGGGCCACGCAGGCGCATGGCATCTCCCTGGCACCCTACATGGGGCGGGGTGAGGTTAGCGTTGACCGGGGTGGTGGCAGCCACGCGGCAAGCCAAGGGCCGTCGGGAGGAGGGCTCGGTGCGGGTCGAGATCGGCGCTGGGGAGAAGCCGGACCCCGGCTACGAGGTGCACACCGACGTGCTGCCCCTCCCCGGCATCCAGGTGCTGTGCCGGCTGGACCGGCTGCCGTTCGCCGACGGGAGCGTCAGCGCCCTGCGGGCCAACCACGTGCTCGAGCACCAGAGCTTCCAGCTGGTCGAGCCGACCCTGCGCGAGTGGGCCAGGGTGCTGGCGCCGGGGGCGCGGGTCGACATCGGGGTGCCCGACGCCCGCTACATCGTCACCCAGTGGGTGGAGGGGGGGTACTCGACCCTGGAGGCGAACTACTGGCTGCTGGGCGGGCACATGGACCGCGAGGCCCACAAGGGGACCGACGAGCGGGGCGTGCCCCGCTGGATCTGGAACGCCCACCACGCCATGTTCGACGACGCCTGGCTGGGCCAGGTGCTGGCCGCCAACGGGTTCACCGACATCGACATCTCCTGCTACGACGTCCGCAACCTGCGCTGCTACTGCCGCCGGGGGCCGCGATGACCGGGGCCGGGCCGGCGGCGGGTGTCCAGGGCATGGTGGCGCTGGTCACGGGCGGCTCGCGCGGGATCGGCCGTGCCGTGGCCGAGGAGTTCGCGGCCCAGGGGGCGACGGTCGTCGTCCAGTTCCGCGCCGACGGCCGGGCGGCCGACGACACCCTGGCCCGGCTCGGGGCCGGCGGGCACCGGGCGGCCCAGGCCGACCTGGCCGACCCCGGGCAGGCGCGGTCGCTCGTCGCGCGGGTCGTGGACGAGCTCGGCCGGGTCGACGTGCTGGTGAACAACGCCGGGATCTACGAGGCGCAGCCCATCTTAGGAACCAGCGCCGAGGAGTGGCAGCGGAGCTGGCGGCGGACCATCGACACCAACCTGCTCGGCCCGGCCAACCTCATCCACGCCGTGGCCCCGCACATGGTGGCCGCGGGCGGGGGGCGGATCGTCAACGTCTCCTCGCGGGGGGCGTTCCGGGGCGAGCCCAGCCATCCCGCCTACGGGGCCAGCAAGGCGGGCCTGAACAGCCTGGGGCAGTCCATGGCCCGGGCGCTCGGCCCGCACGGGATCGTCGTGACCACGGTCGCGCCCGGGTACGTGGAGACCGACATGGCCGCCCCGTACCTGGACGGCCCCGGCGGCGACGCCATCCGCGCCGAGAGCCCCCTCAACCGGGTGGCGACCCCCCAGGAGATCGCCAGGGTGGTGGTCTTCCTGGCCACCCCGGGGACCGAGTCCCTCACCGGCGCCGTGGTCGACGTCAACGGCGCCTCCTACCTGCGGACATAGCTCACCGCCTCCAGCACGAGGCCGTGCGGCGGGGCGATGTTGCCGGCGCGGGAACGGTCGCCGTCGCTCAGGATCGTGACCGTGCTGGCGGGGTCGCGGCGGCCGTCGCCGACGAGCAGGAGGTGGCCGACGATCCCGCGGACCATCTGCCAGCAGAACGCGTCCGCGACCAGCCGGACCTCGACCAGGCCGCGGAGCCGGCGGATCCCGATGGAGCGCAGCCGCCGGGTGGTCGTGGCCCCCGAACGGCTGCGGCAGAAGGCGGCGAAGTCGTGCTCGCCCACCAGGGGCCGGGCCCCCTGGCGCATGCGGGGCAGGTCGAGCGGCCGGGGCCAGGCCAGCACGAAGCCGCGCAGCAGCGGATCGGGGTCGCCGGAGTCGTCGACGCGGTACACGTAGGTACGGCGCCGGGCCGACAGCCGGGCGTCGAACCCCGGCGGCGCCCAGCCGGCCTCGCGCACGGTGATGACCGGCCCCAGCCCGCCGTTCAGGGCCCGCCGGACCCGGTCAGGGTCGAGCCGCGACGGCACGTCGGCGTGGACGACCTGCCCCCGGGCGTGCACTCCGGCGTCGGTGCGTCCCGCCCCGACGGTCGCCACCGGCTGCCTGGCCAGCCGGGCCAGCGCGGCCTCCAGCTCACCCTGGACGGTGCGGCGGTCCCGCTGCCGGGCGAACCCGGAGAACGGCGCCCCGTCGTACGCCACCACCAGCCGCATCCGCCGCACTTCTGGCTACTTGCGGTCCTGGTCCTCGTCCCCGGCGGTCTCGGCGGCGTCGTCGTCGGCCTGGGTGGACGCGGCCTCCTCCTCGTCGACCCCGGACTCGGTGACGCCGGGCTCGACGGCCGTGTCGGCCTCGCCGGTCGGGGCCTCGTCGGCCTCGGCCACGGCCTCGTCCTCGACCTCGTCGGTCTCGGGCTCCCCGTCCTCGTCGCCGGCGGCGGTGGCGCCGGCTTCGATCTCGGCGTCGGTGGGAACGGCCGGCCGCTCCTCGTCGAGCTCCTCGAGCTCGTCGGCGTCCTCGTCGAGGTCCTCGCCGGCCAGGGCGGCCTCGGGCTCGACCGGGGCGGGGCCGCGGCGGCGCAGGGCGGCGCGGCGCTCGGCCCGGTTGGCGCCCTCGGGGGCGGCCTCGGGGCGGGCGCGGCGGCGGCCGAAGCGGCGGCGGCGGCCGCCCTCCTCGGTGTCGCCGGGCCGCTCCCCGTCGCCCTGCTCGACCAGCTCGATCAGGACCATGGGGGCGCCGTCGCCCGGCCGGGGGCCGAGCTTGAGGATGCGGGTGTAGCCGCCCTGGCGGTCGGCGAACCGGGGGGCGATCTCGGCGAACAGGGTGTGCACGACCGCCTTGTCGCGGACCACGGTGAGGACCTGCCGGCGGCTGGCCACGTCACCGCGCTTGGCGAAGGTGATCAGCCGCTCCGCCTGGGGGCGCAGGCGCTTGGCCTTGGCCTCGGTGGTGCGGATCCGGCCCTCGGAGAACAGGGCCCGGGCCAGGTTGGCGATCAGCAGCTTCTCGTGGGCCGGTCCCCCGCCCAGGCGAGGCCCCTTGGTCGGGGTCGGCATCAGAACTCCTTTTCTCAGCCGGGGGCTATCGCTTCGCTACCTGAGCCCCCGGACCCCTATTCCTCCCTGAGCGAAAGGCCGAGCTCCTGGAGCTTCTCGCGGACCTCGTCGATCGACTTGGCGCCGAAGTTGCGGATGTCGAGCAGGTCGGCCTCGGACTTGGTGACCAGCTCGCCGACCGTGGTGATGCCCTCGCGCTTCAGGCAGTTGTAGGAGCGGACCGACAGGTCGAGCTCCTCGATCGGCGTGTCGAGGTTGGCGCCGAGCGGGCCGGTCTGCTCGGCCGGGCCGAGCGACAGGCCCTCGCCGCCGCCGGTCAGGTCGGCGAACAGGCTGACCAGCTCGCGCAGGGTCCCGCCGGCCGAGGCGAGCGCGTCCTCGGGGGACAGCGACCCGTCGGTCTCGACGTCGAGGATGAGCCGGTCGTAGTTGGTCATCTCGCCCGACCGGGTGGCCTCGACGGTGTAGCTGACCCGGCGCACCGGCGAGAAGATCGAGTCCACCGGGATGCGGCCGATCTCGTCGGAGGCCGACTTGTTGCGCTCGGCCGGCCGGTAGCCGCGGCCCTTCTCGACCCGCAGCTCCATCTCCAGCTTGGCCTTGGCGTTCAGGGTGGCCAGGTGCAGCTCGGGGTTGATGACATCGATGTCGGCCGGGGGCACGATGTCGGCCGCGGTCACGTCACCGGGGCCGGTGGAGCGCAGGAACATGGTCGCCGGCTCGCTGGTCTCCGAGCGCAGGCGCAGCTCCTTGACGTTGAGGATGACGTCGGTGACGTCCTCCTTCACGCCCTGGATGGACGAGAACTCGTGCAGGACGCCGTCGATCTTGATCGACGTGACCGCGGCGCCCGGGATGGACGACAGCAGGGTGCGGCGCAGCGAGTTGCCGAGCGTGTAGCCGAAGCCGGGCTCCAGCGGCTCGATGATGAAGCGCGAGCGGGTGTCCGACAGCGGGTTGGACTCGATGCGTGGACGCGAGATCTCCATAACTACGGTGTTCACCTCCGGCTCCCCGGCCCGCCATATGACTCGGGGACGCCCTCGTGGTCGCTACCTGTTGACTACTTGGAGTAGAGCTCGACGATGAGCTGCTCCTGGATGGGCACCTCGACCTGCTCCCGGGACGGGATGCTGGTCACGGTCAGCTTGGCCTCGCCGGCGTTCAGGTCCAGCCAGCCCGGCTGGGGCCGCCCGGTCTGGAGCTGGATCGACTCGTGGACGTTCAGGTTCTGGCGCATGCGCTCCTTCACCTGGACGACGTCGCCCGGCTTGACCTGGTAGGAAGGGATGTTCACCTTCCTGCCGTTGACGGTCACGTGCGAGTGCCGCACCAGCTGGCGCGCCTGGTCCCGGCTGCGGGCCAGGCCGCCCCGGTAGACCACGTTGTCCAGCCGCGTCTCCAGCAGCTGCAGCAGCGTCTCGCCGGTGATGCCCTTCCGGCGGGCCGCCTCGACGTAGTAGTTGTGGAACTGCTTCTCGAGCACGCCGTAGATCCGGCGGGCCTTCTGCTTCTCCCGGAGCTGCAGGTTGTACTCGCTCTCCTTGAGCCGGCCGCGGCCGTGCTCGCCGGGCGGGTAGGGTCGCTTCTCCACCGGGCACTTGGGGCTCTCGCACTTGGAGCCCTTGAGGAAGAGCTTGGTCTTCTCGCGCCGGCAGAGCTTGCAGTCAGGGCCTGTGTATCTCGCCAATTTCTGCTCGCTCTCTCAGACGCGGCGCCGCTTGGGCGGGCGGCAGCCGTTGTGGGGGACGGGGGTGACGTCCTGGATGCCCTGGATCTCCAGGCCGGTGGCCTGCAGGGAGCGGATGGCCGTCTCCCGGCCGGAACCGGGTCCCTTGACGAACACGTCGACCTTGCGGACGCCGTGCTCCTGGGCCCGGCGGGCGGCCTGCTCGGCCGCCAGCTGGGCCGCGAACGGGGTCGACTTGCGCGAGCCCTTGAAGCCGACATTGCCCGACGTCGCCCACGCGATCGTGTTGCCCTGGGGGTCGGTGATGGTCACGATCGTGTTGTTGAAGCTGGACTTGATGTGGGCATGGGCGTGCGCGATGTTCTTCTTCTCGCGCCGCCGGGGCTTCTTGGCTCCGCCCTTCTTCGGTGGCAAGTCTTCTGTCCCTCCCGGTCGCTACTTCTTGGTGGCCTTCTTCTTGCCGGCCACGGTCTTCTTGGGGCCCTTGCGGGTGCGGGCGTTGGTGTGGGTGCGCTGGCCGCGGACGGGCAGGCCCCGGCGGTGCCGGATGCCCTGGTAGCAGCCGATCTCGATCTTGCGCTTGATGTCCTGCTGGACCTCGCGCCGCAGGTCGCCCTCGACCTTGTAGTGGGAGTCGATCCACTCCCGGAGGCGGACGACCTCCTCCTCGGACAGGTCGCGGACGCGGGTGTTGGGGTTCACCCGGGTCCCCTTGACCGTCTCGATGGCGCGGGTCCGGCCAAGGCCGAAGATGTAGGTGAGGCCGATCTCCACCCGCTTGTCGCGGGGGAGGTCGACGCCGGCGATGCGTGCCATGTGTGCTCGGTACCTCCAGCCCCTGCGATCAGCCCTGCCGCTGCTTGTGGCGGGGGTTGCTGCAGATGACCATCACCACGCCGTGGCGGCGGATGGTCTTGCACTTCTCGCAGATCTTCTTGACCGACGGCTTGACCTTCATGTCACTTCCTACTTGTACCGGTAGGTGATCCGGCCTCGGTTGAGGTCGTAGGGGGACAGCTCGACGACCACCCGGTCGCCGGGGAGGATGCGGATGTAGTGCATGCGCATCTTCCCGGAGATGTGCGCCAGGACGCGGTGGCCGTTGGCCAACTCCACCCGGAACATGGCGTTCGGGAGGGGTTCGACGACGGTCCCCTCGACCTCGATGGCGCCGTCCTTCTTCGGCAAGCTCTTCCCTTCACCTCGTCAGGCTTCACGGCACGGCAAGCACCGTGCCTGGTTGCTCGTTGGAACATGGGGAGCGCCAGGGCCGCGCCCACAGCGCAAAGGCCAGGCGGTGCCGGGCCGGATGCACAAGATACCAAGAAGGGACGCTATCCAGCAACAACGGGGGTGCCGGGGCCCTCCTCGAGGGCCCGGATGACGAGCCCGATCCGGCGCAGGGCCGAGCGGACCGGCATGACCTGGCGGTCGAAGCCCAGCAGCAGCGCCGCCTCGGAACCGAGGAAGGCGCTGAAGACGAGGGTGGCGACCTCCTCGGGGGTGAACGGGCCGAGCGGGCCGTGCTTCTGCTCGGCCTCGCGGGCGACCTCGGCGAGCAGGAGGTACCAGCCCTTCAACAGCTCACGGACGGCGTCGCCGACCTCCTGATTCGACCAGCCGGCGGCGATCATCTCCTGCAGCACCCGGACGTAGCCCGAGTCGAGGTCGTCCTCCAGGAAGTCGCAGGCCTGCTCGTAGCGCCGCCACAGCGAGATGTCCTCGGCGTACATGCGCGTTTGGCGGTCGAGCCGGCGCTTGTTCTCCTCCTCGAACAGGGACAGCACCAGC